>CAYJSB010000018.1:0-13113 GCA_964372805.1 uncultured Candidatus Saccharibacteria bacterium
TCCCTCCGCCGCATTCATCCCCGCGGCAAGCCGCGGGGAATTCTGCGTGCAGATTCATGCTACACTTTACGGTATGACATATAAAAAAACCGCCTTGCCAAACGGCATTCGCCTGATTACGGCGCCCATTCAAGATCATCCGACCGTTACCGTTATGGTGCTTGTGGAAGCGGGGTCAAAATACGAGACGAAAAAAGAGAACGGCATCTCGCATTTCTTGGAGCACATGTGCTTCAAAGGAACCGAGAAGCGTCCGTCGGCTCTCCATATCACCCGTGAATTAGACTCAATCGGGGCGGCATACAACGCGTTTACCTCACATGAGTTTACGGGTTATTACGCAAAGTGTGATTTCCGGCACACCGATATCGCGTTAGACGTTGTTTCAGACATTTATCTTAATTCCACTCTGCCATCTGCGGAAGCCGAAAAAGAAAAGGGCGTAATCATTGAGGAGATAAACATGTATGAAGATTTGCCCCAGAGAAAAGTTCAGGATGTTTTTACCGAGCTTCTTTATGGGGATACTCCGGCTGGGCGAAGCATCACTGGAACGAAAGAGACGGTAGGTTCATTTTCAAGAGAAGAGCTTTTGGATTATCGAATGAGGCATTATGTTGCGGATGCAACGGCGGTTATAGTTGCGGGAAATATCAGCGACGACGATATCGCGAAAAAAGTCGAAAAGATTTTCTCCGTATCGCGCTCATCCGCCAAAGACAAGAAGGTGAAAGTTAATGAGTCTCAGAAAAAACCCGCCGTGAAATTATTTTACAAAGAAACCGATCAGGCGCATTTTGTGCTCGGGTTTCGTTCATTTGATGTATACGACAAGAGAAATCCAATCATGAGGGTGCTTTCTTCGGTGCTTGGCGGAGGTATGAGCGCGCGTTTGTTTCAGAAAATTCGCGATGAAATGGGCGCCGCATATTATGTTGGCGCGGCAAACGAATCGTTTACCGATCACGGCTTTTTTGAAGTGGCAGTCGGAGCGGATTCAAGAAGAACTAAGGAGGTTATGAGCGCGGTTTTAGAGGAGTGCAAACGGCTCAAAATTGATAGCGTTCCGTCGGATGAACTAAAGAAAGCGAAAGATTATCTGATAGGCACGATGTTCCTTTCGCTTGAGACGTCCGATGCGGTTGCGGATATTTACGGATATCAGGAAATTATGCGAAAGCCCATAAAAACTCCAAACGAAATGCGGACTCTTATTGAAGAAGTTGACGCATCTGCTGTTAAAAAACTTGCGAACGAAGTTTTTGATTCTAGCCAGCTCAATCTAGCCATTGTTGGGAAATACAAGGAAGAGAAGGGGTTTTTGGACGTTTTGTCGCTCTAGGGTTTCAAAAAAGCGCCAAAAGTATTAGTATGTAAGCAACATGGAAAACGCAAAAGAACGCGAGTTTCGCATAACTATCACATCTGGCACTATTATAAAAGTAGCCGTGGTTTTGCTGTTGAGCTGGTTTTTGTATTTTTTCCGCGACCTTTTAATTGTGATGCTGACCGCGCTTGTTTTTGCGTCGGCGATAGAGCCGATTATAGTGTGGCTCGGCAAATATAAAATATGGCGCACGTTTGCGGTGATATGTATTTATCTTTTCTTGGCTCTCGTGATTGTAGGAATCTTTTATTTCTTTGTGCCGTCTCTTCTTGCCGACCTCTCCGACTTTTTTGACAATTTGCCGTTGTATTTTGAAAATATAAGCGTGTGGAACCCATTTAACTCCGCGCTTTCCACGGCTGGCCCCGTGGTACAAAATCTTGGAATCAGTAGCGGTTTCTCATTTGACAAAATTATAGGCCAACTCAATACGTTCTTTACGAGTACTTCACAGGGCCTTATTCAGGTTGTGAGCGGAGTATTCGGAGGATTGCTAAGTCTTGTGCTTATAGTCGTGTTCTCTTTTTATTTTGCTGTCCAGGAAGATGGCGTGGCAAAATTTCTAAAGATAGTAATCCCGTCGAAATACGAATATTATATTATTGATTTGTGGCATCGCTCACAGACAAAAATCGGAAGATGGTTACAGGGGCAGTTCTTGCTTGGAGTTCTAATCGGAATTCTCGTATATCTCGGTCTCATGATTCTTGGCGTTCGAAACGCGCTTCTGCTTGCGCTTATTGCCGCGATTCTCGAAATCATTCCGGTTTTCGGGCCCATTCTAGCGGCTATTCCGGCCGTTATTCTCGGTTTTGTGGATGGCGGGCTGACGCAAGGACTGCTTGTGGTGGGCCTATACGCGATAGTTCAGCAATTTGAAAACCACCTTATTTATCCGTTAGTGGTCAAAAAAATCGTTGGCACTCCGCCTGTGCTTGTTATCCTTGCGGTTATCATCGGATTCAAACTGGCGGGAGTTTTGGGAATTCTTTTGTCTGTCCCAATCGCGGCCGTGTTTGTTGAATTGCTTGACGACCTGCAGAAAGACAAAATCGCGCGCAATATCGCTTCAACGCCGCGCGCGGCTTAAATCTTTATGCAAAAAAAGAACACCACTGGCGCCAAACGGTTTTTCTATATCACGACCACGCTTCCGTACGTGAACGCCCCGTTGCATCTCGGTCACGCGACCGAGATTATCCGTGCCGACGCAATAGCCCGCTATAAGAAACTCATGGGGTATGAGGTTTTTTTCAATACAGGTACCGATGAGCATGGCATGAAAATATATGAGTCGGCCGTGAAGAGGGGCAAGGATGTCCAGCAACATGTCGACGAGTACGCGGTTTTGTACAAAGAGACGCTACAGAGGTTTGGAGTTACCGGCGACGCGCATTATATACGCACGACTGACCGACACCACATCGAGGCCGCGCAGGAATTCTGGAGGCGGTGCGACAAGAACGGGTTCATTTATAAGAAGAATTACCAAGTGAAATATTGTGTCGGATGTGAAGAAGAGAAGACCGACAGCGAGCTCGTTGACGGAAAGTGTCCAGAGCACGATAGGGTCCCCGAGCTTATCAATGAGGAGAACTATTTTTTTAAATTGAGCACGCTTGGGGAAAGGCTTCTCGTTTTTTACGACGCTCACCCAGAGTTTGTCGTTCCCGCGTATCGTCTGAATGAGCTTCGAGAATTTATCAAAAGGGGTCTCAAAGATTTCAGTGTTTCGCGCCTCAAGTCGAAGTCGGTTTGGGGTATTCCCGTCCCGGGCGATGACGCACAAATTATATATGTGTGGTTTGACGCGCTCGCTAGCTATATTTCAACTCTGGGTTGGCCTGCCGAGAACGGTGATTTTAAGAGATTTTGGATTGAAGGAACACCGACGCAATACTGTGGGAAAGACAACACGAGATTCCAGGGTCTCATGTGGCAAGCAATGCTCATGGCAGCCGGCGTGCCGCACACGCACACCATCGTCGTTGACGGGTTTATCTTAGGGGAGGGTGGCGTGAAGATGTCAAAGAGTTTGGGTAATGTTATTGACCCGCTTGAAATTGCCAGTGAATACGGAACAGATGCTCTAAGATATTTTGTGCTCCGCGAATTCCATCCGTTTGAGGATACTGCAGTTTCCAAGGAAAAACTGAAGGAGTGGTATAACGCTAATTTGGCGAATGGGCTTGGCAATCTGGTGTCGCGGATAATGAAGATGGCGGAGCAAAATCGTGTAACGTATAACGCAAAACATGTAACGATAGACAAAAGACAGAAAGAAACGGAGGAGAAATACAGGGAGGCGGTTGAGCGGTATGACCTAAAGACTGCGTGTGACGAGGTCTGGTTGTTAATACAGCAGGCTGATAGAAAGATTCAGGAAATGAAACCGTTTGCGCTTGTGAAAACGGACGCGGAAGCGGGAAAGAAAATCATCGAAACTCTCCTTGAAGATGTCTCTTGTATCGCAGAACTGCTCGCGCCATTTTTGCCGGAAACTTCAGAAAAGATACAGAAAGCGCTATCCTCAAATACACTGTCGGCTCCACTTTTTCCGAGAAAAGAGTAACGTAACGGGATGGAAGAAAGTTTGGTACAACTCGCATGTTTGAAAGAGGCGTGTAAGCGACTGGGTCTAACGTATACCGAGCATGACCAGCACGGCAATCTTTTGAGCGTAAGTACGCAAGCGGGCACTTTGTATTTCGCGAATTTCGCGACCCAGTTTAATTCAGGCGCGGTGGAACAGATATGCCGCGACAAAGAATTTTCGTATGTTTTGCTGAACAGTGTCGTGCGGATGCCGAAAACGAAGGGATATTTTGATCCCGATTATACGCGCGAGGAATACGAATGGTATCGGACGTTTAAAACGAAAAAAGAGATAGTGTCCGATATCTTCAAAAATTTCTCACCGCCTGTTGTCGTTAAACGCAACAGCGGAGCGCGCGGTGGCAATGTTTTTTTATGCAATGACGAGGATGCGGTATCGGATGCTCTCTCGGCAATCTTTTCAAAAGAATCGCCCGAATATGATTATGTCGCGCTTACGCAGGAGCATGTAACCACAGCCGCCGAATACCGCGCAGTCGTGTTTCGCGGAGAAATTGTGTTGTTTTATGCCTATGAGCCTAAGTTTCCGATTTCTCATTCAATGTCAAGGTTGAACCTTGACATTGATAAGGTTGCTGAATTTCTTTCTCCGATTTTCAAGATTCTACCGGTAGAATTTGCTGGATTTGATATTATAGAGGACAAGGACGGGAAGCTGTATCTCTTGGAAATAAACACCCGCCCCGGATTCGCGAAATATATCGCTCGATATGGGCGTAGTAACATCGAGGAAATGTACAGACGAATTCTTAAAGATTTCACATGATATATGGTTCCAGATTTTATTGATATTCATACCCACTTGAATTTCTCGGCGTTTGATGACGACCGAGACGCGGTTATTGCGCGCACGCTTTCCGAGCTGGTGTGGGCTATCAATGTCGGGACGCAGATTGATACGTCGCGCAAGGCGATCGAACTTGCACATCAGCACGAGGGAATGTTCGCGGCGATCGGTTTGCACCCGATTCATACCGACAAATCGTTCCACGATAGCGAGGAGCTTGGAGAGGGAGGACAGGAATTTTCTTCGCGCGGCGAAGTTTTTGACAGTACGATATATCGTACACTTGCTGAACATCCGAAAGTGGTTGCAATAGGGGAGTGCGGACTGGATTATTTCAGAATTACGAATGATGAAATAAGAATTAGGCAGGAAAAAGCTTTTAGACAGCAGATAGAATTGGCGCTGGAAGTAAATAAACCATTGATGCTTCACTTAAGGAACGGTTCTGGCAGATCAGCATATAAAGACGCTTTTTCAATTCTTAATTCATACTTCCTAACTCATAATTCCCGCCTGCGCGGCGACCTGCACTTTTTTGCCGGCACTATCGAGGAGGCCAACCCTTTTCTTGATATAGGTTTCACTTTTTCATTTACCGGTGTTGTGACATTTGCGCGCGCGTATGATGAGGTCATTAAATATCTGCCGGCCGATTCCATCATGGCCGAGACGGACGCTCCGTACGTCGCTCCGGAACCGCATCGAGGAAAGAGAAACGAACCGCGTTATGTTTCGTACGTTGTTGAAAAACTGGCTCATATCAAAGGTCTTCCGCTTGAAACGATGCGATTGCAGATATTAAAGAACGCGCGCCGCATGTTTGGAATATAATTTATTCTTTTTATACATTGGACGTCATAATCTTAAAGCAAGGTGACTGTTGCGTTTGGTTGCAGAAGAATTCTGTCTTGGAAAAGAAGATAGCGAGTCCATTTGCATAGGCATGCTTGATATGTTAACCTGTCCGCACCTGTTACGATGAGTATATATATCGCGTCTGGCGCGTGCGGGTTGCAGGTTGTTTATTTTGTGTTCAGATTAAGGGTTAAATAATTCACTTTTTGATGGAATCGCAAACAAATGCCGAAGAAAAGATATCAAAACAGCTCTATGAGCTGGCATACCTTATTTCGTCGCATGTTCCTGAAGATAAGATTAGTGAAGTAGTGGCGCGCATAAAAGGCGTGTTTGAAAAGCGCGGTATGTTTGTTGTATTTGAAGAATTTCCAAGATTCCGCCAACTTGCATATATGCTAGTTAAACCGCTCGGCGGAAAGAACGAAAAATACGCGAACGCGTATTTTGGATTCATGCGATTCGAGGCTGTTGCGGCCGACGTTGTCGAACTCACTGCAATCTTTAAGAAAGATTTGGATATTGTACGTTTTCTCGTCGTGAAATCAGGCCCTGAACGGAAGAGCGTTGTTCGCCCGACAACATGGCGTCGTGATACAATAAAGCGCGATTCACCAAAGGTTGAAGCGCCAAAAGCCCAATCAATGACCGATGCGGAAATGGACAAGACGATTGAGGAACTACTTGTGGAATAATGCAAAATGCAAATATCAAAATTGAAAATGACAGTTAAAAATGTAAAAATTTGGGAGAAAATCTGCGGACTCTTTAATTTTAGGATTTTACATTGTCATTTTGCACTTTAATTTTTTAATTTTCAATTTACTACCGTGTATTTAAACAAAGCATTCATTATCGGAAATCTTACTCGCGATCCAGAGCTTCGGGCGCTTCCGTCCGGTATTCAGGTTGCAAGTTTTGGTGTCGCGACAAACCGCGTGTATAAAGATAAAGAAGGAAACAAAAAAGAGCAGGCGGATTTTCACAATGTCGTGGTGTTCGGGCGTCAAGCAGAAACGACGGCGCAATATTTAAAGAAGGGTGCTTCAGTTCTTGTGGAGGGACGCATGCAGACGAGAAGCTGGGATGGACAGGATGGTCAAAAAAAGTATAGAACGGAAATTGTCGCCGACAGAGTTCAGTTTGGTCCGCGTTCGTTTGGAGGCGGGGCCAGCCAAAGAACTTCTTCCGAAGGAGCCACAGAGGGCAAGTCTGCTCCGTCGGGCAAACAGCCGGATACGATTGAATATCCGCAGGAGGAAATCAATCCCGAAGATATACCATTTTGAGCAAAATAATGAGCGGGAGCGATTATATTTTGCTACAACCCCGCCCTAATTTCACAAAACTAACCATGACAACTGTGCGAACAACTGAATCTTACGGTATCCGAACGGTACACGGACTGTGTGCGGCAAAATTAGGGCTGGGTGATGATTTTGTAACGCTCGTTATCACTCGCTAACAAAATCTATCATGCTAAATCTTTCAAATATTCGATACGTGGATTACAAAGACGTAGAAACACTCAAGAAGTTCTTGAGTCCGTACGGCCGCATCATACCGCGCAAGCGCACGGGTGTTCCGATGAAAGTGCAGAAACAAGTCGCACTTGCCATCAAACGCGCGCGGTTTCTGGGACTTCTGCCGTATATAGCGAGGTAAGTATTTATTAGTTTTACTCAATAACATGGTAGAGTCTCTTTCTAAAGGGGAGCAAGTTGATAAATCTCAACGATTGTAGCGGTTAAAGGCTGTTTTTCTGCAGGCATCGGATGAGCAATGCAAAGCCCATGCTGTTTTTTTAGAACTTTATTCAGCAGGTGGTCCAGCCGTCCAAGAAGCTAATAAGAATTTCCAGGAAGCTTATAAAAAGGAAAAAGCTGTTTGGGAAGCGTATTACCAGGAGCTGAATAAAGCGGAAGCTTGAATTAATCCTATAACACTACGTGGAGGCCTTGCCTCCAAGTAGTTGTAGTGGAATTTAGTCCCCGAGTGATAAAAAACTCCCGACGTTTATCCTCGGGAGTTTTTGCTATTTTCTGCGTCTGTCCGCGTTAAGTCCGCGTAGTTCTGCGGCGCCTTTTTAGGCGCGCTCCACGTAGTCGCCCGTTGTCGTATTGATGCGTATAGTCTCGCCTTCGTTTATAAACAGGGGGGCGTTGATGGTTGCGCCAGTCTCAAGCTTTACTTGCTTTGAGCCGCCTTTGACGGTGTCGCCCTTAACCGCCGGAGGGGCTTCAACTACTTTCAAGTCCACTTTAATGGGAAGCTTAATACCGATTATTTTTCCTTGCCCCGTAGCATGCTCTGCATCGCTATTGGGGTCTTCAAAAATAAGTGCGTCAACAAGCGAATTTGCTTTGACGAACTTGATGCCATCACCAAGCATCTCATGCTCCAATTTAAATCGTTTTGACGGGTCTTTTTCCTCACAGAACCAGTATTCGCCCTTATTGGTGTAGAGATACTTAACGGGTTTGGTATTGAGCTCTGCCTCTTCCATCTTATCGGAAACTCCAAACGAGTGCTGGACGACGTTCCCTGAGATAAGATTGCGCAACTTGGTCGCATTGACGGGCTTGCGCTGTTGCATACGAAAGACTCGAGATTCCAAAACCTCGTAAGGTTGTCCCTCATAGATGATGAAGGTTCCTACCGTTGCTTCGTTGTACTGCAAAATACTCATGTAACACACTACATGTAACATGTAGCAAAAAAATACTAACTACTTTCTACTCACTACTAACTAGGCCAGCCATTGTAGCCGAAAATCGTGCGCTACGCAATGTCTAGTTTGTAACGTTAAATAACAGTGGACTGCTTCCGATTTCTGATTTTACCGTAGAGCCAGCCGATGAACGCAAAAATTGCCGAATATATTATGAACCACACAAGTAAAATTGGGACCACAGGAGGATTGAATGGAAATGCCATAAATGTTAATGCAATGGGTATGTAGAGAAAGAAAGTTAAGGACTTGATAATAGGAACGGGAGAAAAGATAGACAGCAATCCCCCCAGAAATATAATTATTCCTACTATCATACCTCTTAACCAATATCTTTTTTGCATGCTATTTTATTTAATCTAATAAAATTACACGTTCTTGAGCCTCTCTCTAACACCTTCAAAATCTCATTTGACTCCTTTTTATTCTCCTCTAAATTATCAGCTACTCTCGCTTTTTTAACAAGCCGCTCTTCTTAAGAAATTCAATAACTGGCTTTCCACAACGAGCGCAAAGTATGTGGGATTTCCAAAAGTCGCCTACGCCAGCGGTAACCGCGTCAGCACCGCTTTTTATGCTCTTTTTACAGATGTCGCATTTATATACAAGCATGTTTTTTCACTGTCTTTATCAGTAATGGCTACTCATTGGAGGTCGAACCTCCAAACGCCTTATTCTAGGTCTTTAATTTCTCCTTAATCACCTTCAAAATCTCACCAGATTCTTTTTTGTTTTCCTTCAGAAACTGTCGGGCGGAGTCGTAACCGCGGCCGAGCTTTACCTCCTCTCCTTTTTCGGGTTTGTAGGCGTAGCTTCCGCCGCTAGATTTTGAGATGATGCCGAACTTCTCGCCGAGCGCGAGGAGCTCTCCCTCGCGCGAGATGCCCTCGTTGTACATGAGGTCAAACTCGGTTTGTCGAAACGGCGCGGCAACTTTGTTTTTTACCACCTTGACTCGAACGCGACCGCCCATTACTTCCTCGCCTTTTTTAATTTGCGCGATACGCCGAATGTCTAGGCGTATTGATGTGTAAAACTTGAGCGCTTTTCCGCCGGGCGTCGTTTCTGGGCTGTTGTGAACGAGGATATTATCCGCCAGGAAGTTGTGATAACCCTTAACGCCGATATCAAACCTGATCATACTTCTTGTTTTTGGTTTTTCTACAATTTTAACTATGGGCACGCCAAGAGGTTTTTTAATTGGCTCGGAGAATTGCGGCACAACATTAAATCTATGTTTGAATTGTGGCAGTAACTTATAGCTCATTGACGGGTGGACATAGTATTTAATAAGTTGCAAGAATTTTTCAGAATTCAACTGGTCAAAATACATAATTTCTTTGCCAGCCACGATACCCAAGCGGGTTTTTATATCATATTTGTCTTCCAATAATTTATGCAGAGCTTTTCTGCTTTCCGGATGGATTGCTTGAACACAGATTGCTATTCTTCCTTTATTTTTTGCCTTGTTTCTGATATCCAGATGACCGTCATCTTGGTACCAAATGGCTAGTGAAAGCGGCGTGAGCTTTGAAATGAAGTCGGCCGAAAGGTATTTATGCCCATTTATATACATTGACTTTTTCATTTCATACAGTTCCGGCAGGGGAGTCATGTCAAATTTTATAGATTTTTTATCTTCATAGACAGTGCTTGAGATATTCTTAAATAAACTTGCTTTCCATAGCAGATAATTTTTCTGTTTCAACGCGTGCCCCAAGCGAAACCTGACCCCCATAGATTCTTTGTGTATTGTTGGACTTAAATTGCCGTCGCCGAGCAGACTGCCTCGGATAATTTCTTTTTGAAGCTCGCTTAAGTAATTGGTTGAACTAATTAATACTTTTTCTCCGATCTTAAGCGATTCAGCCCGTCTCCATCCGACAGGTGTAAGGATTGGGTGATTGATTGTACATGATAATTGAGCCCTGCCGCTCCCGGACGGGTCGTAAACGGTAATTTGCAGGAATTTATCCGTTTTACCATTTTTGAACCACTTGTTTATTTTTGTTTTAATTATTCTGTCTTTTTTCCAATCATAAGAAAAAATTTCCAAAGGCATTTTGTTATTTACGATTTTTCCAATTTTTTCTTGCTTTCCGTTTGCCAGCGTTATTCTTGAGGTGTAACTTAAACAACCGAACATCACCCCTATCTGCATGCGGATTTGGTTGATGAAGATAACAATGGTTTTTGATTTGGCGACGATAGCGGTGAGTTTGCGCAGGGCTTGGCTCATAAGACGCGCTTGCTTGCCCATGTGCTGTTGTCCCATATCGCCCTCAATTTCGTCTTTTGGCGTCAGCGCGGCGACCGAGTCCACGACAATGACATCAATTTTTCCGGAGCGCACGAGCGATTCTACGATTTCAAGTGCCTGTTCCCCTGTGTCTGGCTGTGAGATGAGCAAATCATCAATTTTTACCCCGAGCTTCTTCGTGTATTCCGGGTCCATTGCATGTTCCGCGTCAACGTAGGCGCAAATGCCTCCTTTTTTTTGGGCTTCGCCGACAATGTGGAGCGCGAGCGTTGTGTTGTGATTAACGAACCCGTTCGCAAAGAAAGTCGAACCTCTCGGTACGGTAAAATCAACAACATGAGATTTTGATTTCTGGACTTTGGCGATCGGGTCAAAGAAGAGATTTAATTCATCAAGTAGTTCCATGTATTGATACTCAAGCAAGTTTCTCCCTTTTGAGAAGTGCATGAGGATTTTTTTCAGACGATGGTAGCTTATATGGACACTTTTGCCTCTAGGTTTGGGGAGGTAATCATATATAATTTTCCAGTCCGCCCTGTTGGTCGGTCGAACTTCTTTGCCAAACTTGTCAAAAAAAGTATTAAGGAGTTCATTAATATAAGGAATTGAGTCAACGTTTATTTTGGAGCTCAGCAGGCGTTTTTTGGAGATATCCGCTTGAAGCGAGTGGTTTTTTCTCTTACTACGGAAGCCGATTTCTCGAGCGAAAGCCGCCTTGTCTTTCTGTCCATCAATATACAAGTAATAATAAGGATTTCCTTTGACTAGTCTGGTTCTTCGGCTGGCGATAATGCCGTAATTGAGAAGAACAGTTTGCAGTTGGCGAGCAAGCTTCGGTGACTTTGTGCAATATTCTATAGTTGCGCCGCTGAAACAGCCGTCGCATTCATATAGTGCGGAGAGAAAGGCGCTGACAACGGGTTTTGGGGAACACAATATGCTCCACGGGATTTCTTTGTCGCCTGCGGCGCCCCATCCAAGCCCCGCGTGATTCAGAAAACTGCGCGCCATGCAATGGTGGATGGTAAGTCGGGCGGATTTTGACCGTTTATCTTTTGTTGTTCTCGGTTCTTCATTAAAGAGTCTTTTGCATAGCGAGTTGTAATCGCGCACGGTTTCTGCATCTCCCGCAGTCAACTGGATATTGTTTTTATTTAACCCTGTGTCAGTGGTAGTTCCGTCGCCAATTAAGTAACCCATGAGGAGCGCAAGGTCTGGTGTCGCCGTCTTCGGCGCTACGAAGTTTTTCCGTGATGTATTATGATGGTTCTTTATGTAATTAAAGTCTGATAGATCAGCCCCTTTCCCAAAGAAATTTTGTCCTCGCTGGATAGCGATATAGTCATTCGGTTGAAGTTCATCCAAGCGCCTGAATAGATATTCACCTTTTTTGTTCATAACGCGAACTCTATGGTTGGGGGTGCCTTCAATACTGAAACCAAAATGAGTCTCAACCAGAATGGTGTTTTTTAATCCTTGGTTATAGAAGTGGCTTGTGCGCTCAAACGAATGTTCGGCGAACACGAAGACTTCTCTTTTTTGAAAGCCGGGCACAGAAAGGCGTCCAAAAGAGTCTATGGGCAACATTCCGTGTTCTGAAAACACAATGGAATCTCTGCTGATACACTTTCCGCTGCTCTCGGGGCCGAAAATCTCAATAATGCGCCCGCGCGGCACTCCGCCGACGCCAAGCGCCGCATCAAGACCGATAGAGCCCGTGGGAATGACGTCTACGTCAACGCGCGGGCGCTCACCGAGCATCATGATAGAATCCTCGCCGAACTTCGTTTTAATTTGTTTCAGCGTATCTTCAATGCCTGTCGCTGTCTTTTTCTCCTCCACCACCTTTGCTTTTTTTGCGAATGCCATATTATTGGTTTGTTTGATTAATAATTTGTTTTCGATTTTTTATTTTGCCGTAGAGCCAGCCAAAACTACTTCCTAAAGAAGAAAATATTACCAAAACATACACTGAGCGTATCCCCAGAGTATTAAACCACATTGAACGAACCGCCCACTTTAATTCCAGCCACGAAAAAAAACAACCTTGTCCTGTATTTAGGCTGTCGCCACCGGTAGGGCAAGACTGTGAAGAATAATAGAGAAGTATTGCATCAAACAAAACTGCAACAAGGATACCTATCACCCCTCCCCTCACCCAATACGGCCAATTTTTCCAAAATTTCATGTTTGTTTTTTTAATTGATAAAGTTGATAAATAAAATCATTACCTCAAAAAATTTCTTTTTGTTACGATAGACCGACCGAGTCGCTTTTCCAGTTTTTTTCTGGCGCCGCCGGCGATATCACCACCGGCTTTCGCATCGCCTTTCAATTTTACCACGCCCCTTGAATCCTCATTGCGATGAATTTCTGTGGCGGCGCGTTCGCCAAGCATATTGAAAATTAATTCAAAATCGTCCATATGGTCGCGGAGATTTTGTCTTTTAAGCCCTTTGAGTTTTTTGTATTCACTT
>CAYJSB010000019.1:0-11856 GCA_964372805.1 uncultured Candidatus Saccharibacteria bacterium
CTTGTTTTCGGCGAAGGAAATCCGGATTGCGACGTCATGTTTATCGGCGAAGCCCCCGGGCTTACCGAAGACCGTTTGAAGCGGCCGTTCGTCGGGCGGGCGGGACAACTCTTAAATAAAGGAATCGAAAGTTTAGGATGGAAACGAGAAGACGTCTACATCACGAATATTGTCAAACGCCGCCCGCCCGAAAACCGCGATCCCATGCCCGAAGAAATAGAAGCATACAAGCCGTACCTCACGCGACAAATAGAGATAATCAATCCACCAGTTATCGCGACGCTCGGCCGATTTTCTATGAATTACTTTTTACCGCTCGCAAAGATATCTCGCGATCAGGGAAAAACATTTGAATTGGACAGACGCATTATTTATCCTCTCTTCCATCCAGCCGCCGCACTACGCGCAGCTACGGTTATGAATCAGTTTAAGGAGAGTTTTAAGAGACTCCCTGAAGTAATCACGGAGGCGCGACGCCCAAAAGAAAACGTAATTTCAAAACCAGAACCAATTGCTCGGCCTGCAAAACCGCAAAAAAGCCTGTTTTAACCTGTTTTAAAAACCTCATACACTTATTTGTAACGATCGTTACGGATAAGTGTATACGGCAATGTACTTTACAAAAGAAAAAACCGCGCACGTTCTGGTACGCGGTCTTGATGCTGTACGGAAGCTCACGCCACTAACGGATGGCGCAAAGGCTTGAAAGGCGTTGTCCATTCGCGCAACGTTTGCTGTGCAAAGAACGTTTGGGCTGGCTGAGAATCCTCCGCCAACTGGGCGCCAATCTGTGCGCAAGAAACGCAGATATTTTCATTTTTGGAATCGCGGGCGAACATCGGTTCGCCGCAACAAATACAGATTGTAGGTTTCATCTGGAGGCAGGATACCATAAAGAAACACGCCTGTCCAACTCACCGCTACTTTGATATTTATTTTGCGCCGGGCTGGACTCGAACCAGCGATGCCCAATGGGCCGCGGATTTACAGTCCGCTGCAATAGCCGCTATGCGACCGGCGCGCTTATTCGATACTTCCTATACCGTGGATGTCCAACCATGAGTTGGTTTCTACAGTTAACACTGTGCCACGGTATTGCATATTTCTCACCGGATTGAGTATACACAAAAAGTATATCAAAAGCATCATCTGCGTATTTTTTGGCGTAATTATAGGACTGGTTATCACCTGTTATTCTTAAACCAACAAGACATTGTCCTTTTCTTTTATACAATCCGGCGTATTTAACTTGAACACTCTGCAAATAATTATCCTTTTCTATTACAAAATCGTAATGTCGCTTATCTCCCATAGGTAAACACGCTTCGTACCCATCTGAAAGGTAATGCGCTGTGGAAATAATTTTTTATGAGTAACTTAAGACGGAAACTTCTGCAAACACTTGACATATTTCTAGAGTCTGGTAGAGTGGCTCCAGAGTGCAGTTCTAAACAACAAACCAAGTGAATACTGAATGAATACAGCAACAGAACAGGCAGTCAGGCGTCCGTTCCATGAATCAATCGTGGCGGTTATCAACGAGTTCCAGCCCGGCGACTTCTTGACCCTTACAGAACTAATCAAGGCGACAAAAATTCCGAAGGACCACGACAAGATTATTGGAGCGCTTGAGAACAAATTTGGCGCGCTGGTTTTCTGGGAACGTGAACTCGCCAGCGTGAAAGCGGTCCTGCTTGAGCAAAAGAGTGAAGCCGATGCGATAGGTGGCAAGCCCGCGAGCGAGAAGAAGGGCATCAACCTCGACGATCTCCAGCAGAGACCGAGAAGCTACTCGCCATCCTCAAAGATCGTCAGCCCGGTCTCATGCCATGGGACGAGTCCATGCAGGAACGCCTGAAGAACCTGCACGAGCTCACCTCACAAGCCCTCGGCAAGTAACTTGTCTTTGCAAACGCAATCGCCGTCAGTTCTGAGACTGACGGCGATTTTTCTTATCAGCAACTCAACATACACCAGTTTGTTGATCTAGCAACAAACTGGCGTAGGTCGGAATTTCACATACTTAAATTTACACGCTACATGCTACATGCTACATGCTACATGATTCGCGGTTGTTACACCTTCACCGCCTCGCTTACTTCAACTCTCTCAATAATTGAGCCTTTTTTCCCTTTCTTTACATCAAACGAAAGTTCGTTATCTTTGAGCGTAACTGCGATTGAACCTCCGCGCATAATTCCTTTTGAGATCATCATTGACGCAATCGGATTAAGCAATTTCGTCTGAATCAAGCGCTTCAATGGACGCGCACCGTATTGCGGATTGTATCCCTCCTTAGCCAAATACGTGAGCACCTCGTCCGACATCGCGAGCGTGATTTCTTTTTCGGTCAGGCGCTTACGTACCAAATCAATCTGCAAATCAACAATCTTGCGAATCGCCTCTGGAGAAAGAATGTCAAAGAGAATGATTTCATCCAAACGATTCAAAAATTCTGGACGAAAGTGATCTTTAAGCGCGTCCATCACCTTCCCCTTCACCTCTTCATACGCGTTGTGATCGCTTGCATTCACGACAAAGCCAATACGTTCCATCTTGTCTATGAATTGCGCGCCGATGTTTGACGTTAGAATTATTACGGTATTTTTAAAGTTCACCACGCGCCCCTTCGCATCAGTCAGACGGCCATTATCCAAAATCTGCAAGAGAACATTGAACACTTCTGGGTGCGCCTTTTCAATTTCATCAAAAAGTACAACGGAATACGGGCGATGACGAACCGTTTCAGTAAACGTTCCGCCTTCGTCATATCCAACGTATCCGGGAGGCGCGCCGATGAGTTTAGATATCGCGTGTTTCTCCATAAATTCCGACATATCAACGCGGATAAGCGCGCGCTCGTCATTGAACATAAACTCCGCGAGCGCTTTCGTGAGCTCTGTTTTGCCGACGCCTGTAGGACCGAGAAAGATAAACGACCCGATTGGGCGATTCGGATCCGCAATACCGGCGCGTGAACGCTTTACCGCGTCAGAAATCTTCGAAACCGCATCGTCCTGCCCAACTATTCGAGTTTTCAGTCCTTCTTCCATGCGCGCAAGCTTCGAAGCTTCCGCCTCAAGCATTCTGTTGACCGGAATATTCGTCCACCGCGAAACGACATTCGCGATATCGTCTTCCGTAATATCTTCCTTCAGCAGGCGGCGCGAACCCTGTAGGCGTTTCAAGCGCTTAGTCTTGGTTATAAGTTCCTTCTCAAGCGTTGGAATTTTCCCGTAGCGAATTTCGGCTGCGCGCGCAAGATCGGCATGTGCCACCGCGCTGTCAGATTCAAGGCGCAGTGTCTCCAAATTCTTTTTCATATCTTTCATTTCAGAAAGCGTCTCTTTTTCGTTCTTCCACTTTAGCTCTATCTCGGCGATTTCTCCCTTCAAGTCGGCCACCTCTTTCTCGATCTTCTTGGTCCGATCTTTAGCTTTTTTGGATGTCGCTGTTTCTTTTTTGAGAGCTTCACGCTCTATTTCAAGACGCGTTATTTTTTGGTGCACCTCCTGCAAAATCGGAGGCTTGCTTTGAAGTGATATTTTAAGCGATGAGGAAGCCTCATCAACTAGGTCGACTGATTTGTCCGGCAAAAACCTATCGGTGATATAGCGGGACGAAAAGTTCACCGCGGCGAGAATTGCCTCATCGGTAATATGCACGCCGTGATAAAGCTCATACTTTTCTTTGAGTCCTCGCATAATCGCCACAGCATCTTCTTGCGACGGTTCAGAAACATACACGGGCTGGAAACGCCGAGTTAGCGCAGGGTCCTTTTCAACATGTTTCTGATATTCCTTCAGCGTAGTCGCGCCGATTGCGCGCAATTCTCCGCGCGACAATGCCGGTTTGAGCATGTTGGACGCGTCCATGGAACCCTCCGCCGCGCCAGCTCCGACAATCGTGTGTATCTCATCTATGAAAAGAACAAACTTCCCTTCGGCGCGCTCAACCTCTTTCATTATATTTTTCAGGCGTTCTTCAAATTCTCCGCGATATTTTGTGCCGGCGATGAGAAGTCCGAGGTCAAGCGATACTAGCTCTTTGTCCTTGAGCGAGTCCGGCACATCGCCTGACACGATTCTCTGCGCCAAACCTTCAACAATGGCGGTTTTTCCAACGCCCGCCTCTCCGATGAGAATCGGATTATTTTTTGTGCGCCGAGAAAGAATCTGAATGATGCGCGTAATTTCCTGCTCGCGCCCGATAACGGGATCAAGTTTATTCTCTGAAGCGAGCTTCGTCAGACTGCGCGTATATTTTGAAATCCCGCGAAAGCGTTTCGGTTGATTTACGTCCGTGATTTTTGAATTACGAAGCTCTTCCAAAATGCGCAACACAGCGCTCTTCTCTAAACGAAAACGAGACAAAATCTCCCGCGCCTGGCCGGGGACATCAAACATCGCGAGCAAGAGATGTTCGACAGAAATAAATTCGTCCTTCATGCTGTGCGCGACTTTCGCCGAAAATTCAATAGTCTGCGCCAGCTCTGGTGTCAGATATACCTGATACGACGGAGCAAGCACCGGCGCGCCTTCTGGAGACTCAATCTGTTCCAAAAGAGATTCCGTCAAAAGCGCCGTGTCCACTTCAAGTTTTTCAAGTATTGAAATCACCATACTGTCTTCCTGCAGTAGAAGGGCGACAAAAAGATGCAGAGGATTTACGTGATTCTGGCCGCGCTCTATGGCAAGCTCGTGCGCTCTGCGAACGGCCTCTTTTGCTTTAGTTGTGAAGTTTTGAAATGGAGGCATGATTGTAAATTGAGTTATAAACTCCTCTAAAACGATACCAGACCGACTTATTGTGCTTTGACGGCCTCCTGTGCGGTTTTCAATGACGCCTGAAACTCTCTGTACGCATTGAGCGCATCTTTCAATACATTGACCGGCAGAAATACGATTCCTCCCCTTGAAACGCCATATGCCACAATTTCCGAAGAAAGATTTGAGAGCACTCCGCCAACCGCGCTGTTTCTGCCGATATTTGTGCTTATCCCAATTACTAATGGCGGGGGAATCTCGAGTGTGGTTGTTGCCTGCGGCAATATATCCTGCTTTTTATATTTCAGATTGGAAACAATTCCTGTATCCACGCTCCCTGCATCATCACCTCCGATAAACACAACTGCCTGGCCAAGTTTCAGTTTGTCAGAATCAGCAAGCGACGCCGTGACAAAAGTAACTTTTTCACCTTCTGGCAAAACTACCTTGTACAGCGCCAACTCTTTCGATTCATAGTTGAATACGCGCTCTATTGGATATGTTTTGTCCGTTGAAAACATCGCTTCATAATTCGGGCCCGGAAGAATACTTCTTGCATCAACTGCGATTATCCCGTCCTTCGTCAATACAACGCCAAGAGTAAGCACTTGACTGCCGGAAATGCGAAACCCTATGCGCGCGATACTCCGTGCGCCATTCTCAACCGCCTGCATCACCATATCGTCTTCTTTGATGATAACTGTTTCCTTAGTAACCACGGCGGCCGATTGCGAGGGGGTTTGGATGACTTTTTCAATAGTCCTCTCGACAACCCGATTAATGGTCTGTGTTACGCCAGCTGGCGCCTGATCCATAAGTGAAACCGTTACGATTCCGGTCGCAATAGAAGTGACGAAACTCACGAGGAGCGTCACCAGTACTATTTGCTGTTTGGTGAGGTTTTCCATCCGGTAGTAGAATTTTGGTTTGATAAAAATTATCTAGCCGCTACATCAACCGCGCGTAGCTAGCTACAACATCTCAATAGCGCTATTTTGTCAGTTGCGACGCAACGAACCAAAACTTCACTACGGGATTCCATGCCGAATATGCTATCAAAAAACCAAAAAAAATCAATACCTACAGCCAAAACGTCCTATGAACACCCTGTTCATGTTTTTTGTCGATTACAAACCTCTCGAATTGCGCGCAAAGTCTGCCCAATTTCCTGCTTTGTCGTCGCACGCCCAAGAGTAAAGCGCAGCGACGAATGCTCGGTGCCGTCGCCTCTCCCAAGCGACTTTATCACATACGAATCGCGCTCTCCTTCAAGGCATGCGCTCTTTGCCGAGCAGGCAATGCCGAGCGCGTCCAGCTGCAACACAGCGAACTCGGCATCAAGCCCCGCAAATGCCAGGTTGACATTGTTCGCAAGACGATTAGTGACACTGCCGTTTACGGTCGCTTTTGGAAACATTCTTTGCGCCTCTCGTAAAAAGTAATCGCGCAAGCCGGCAAGTCTCTTTGTTTCCTTCGCGCGCCGTTTTGCGGCAATAGAAAAAGCTTCAGCAAACCCGACAACAAGCGGAACCGACACTGTCCCCGGCCGAAGCCCCCGCTCCTGCCCGCCACCATGTACAAGTGGAGCTATTTTAACTCCCCTCCGTATATATAACGCTCCTACCCCTTTCGGACCATACATCTTGTGTCCATCTAGAGAAATCAAATCGGCTCCAAGATTATTTTGGTTTACAAGGAGATAAAGCGGCGCCTGACAAGCGTCAGTGTGGAGCAATGGTCTATTGTCTAGGGTATAGGGTATAGTTTTGGCGGATTCGCGCAGAAGAGCTGAAATTTTGCGGACTGGCTGAATCGTGCCGATCTCATTGTTTGCATACATTACCGACACAACCACAGTCTCTACGCGCAATGATCTTGTTAGAAAATCCAAATCAATTATTCCTTCTTTGTCGACAGGAACATACGTTACCGAAACTCCTTTCTGCTCAAGAGTTCTCATTGTTTCCAGCACCGATGGATGCTCAATGACACTTGTTATGACGTGCTGCTTTATCACATTCGTGCTTCCTTGCGCGTTTTTTACAATTCCCGCAAGCAGGCCCAAAACAGCGATATTGTTTGATTCTGTTCCGCCGCTTGTGAAAACTATTTCGTCTTCGTGGGCTTCCAAAAGGCGCGCAACCCGTTCTCGCGATTCTTTAAGCGATTTAGCTGCGCGAACTCCCTCCGTATGGAGAGATTCCGGATTGCCAAAAATTTTCGAAAGATACGGCTTCATCGCCCGCAGAACCTGCGGGTCAAGCGGCGTCGTGGTCGCATAGTCAAGATATATTCGCTTTTTGACGCCCATAATGCGACCACTATACGGCGGAGTGGCCGATCATGCAATCAGAACCGTTTATCACGAAGAACCGTCCTTTGCCGAAGCATTCTGCCTTGCAAAAGAGGAGAGCGAGCGACTAACAGTGGCACATATTCTGTTTATATTGTAGAATCTACGCGTTATGCCAATCAACCCAGAATACCTAGTTTTTGCTTTGTTTATTGTCGTGATTGCTCTGGCGATCTGGAACATTTTGCTTGATAGACGTATCACAAAGCTCCTTAGGGGCGGGAAAACCGGCTCGCTTGAAGAGACAATTCATTCTCTTGAAAATGAAACGAGGTCGCTTTCGACTTTCCGTTCAGAGATAGAAAAATATCTGCGGACCGTGGAAAAACGTCTAAATCGTTCCGTGCAAGGCGTTAGTACTGTCCGCTTCCAAGCTTTTCGAGGAGTCGGAGACGGCGGTAACCAAAGTTTCGCCACCGCGTTTATAAACGAGAAAGGAGACGGTGTCGTTATTTCAAGCATTTACTCGCGCGACATTGTCGGCATATATGCCAAGCCGATTGAAAACGGAAAATCGCGGTTTGAACTTACCGATGAAGAAAAAGACGCTGTTACTCGCGCATTAGGCGAAGCAAAACGCTAACATGATTCTCGGAATCTCATACGCAAATGAAAAACCACGAGACACAACAAAAAGTCAAACGTCCTCCCGTTATTGTTGTAATGGGACATATTGATCATGGAAAATCTACTCTTCTTGATTTCGTTCGAAAAAGCAATGTGGCCGAGAAAGAGACCGGCGGCATAACACAGCACGTCGGAGCATACGAAGCTTCTTTTAAAGACAAGACCGGCGCAGAGCATCACCTTACTTTCATAGACACGCCCGGACACGAAGCGTTTTCTACGATTCGGGAACGTGGAACACGCGCCGCGGATATCGCGATTCTTGTCGTATCTGGCGAGGACGGAGTCAAACCGCAAACTCTTGACGCTCTCTCCTGCATAAAAAAATCAGACATTCCTTTCGTCATTGCAATAACAAAAACAGATCGCCCCGGCGCGGATGTTGAGCGCGTTAAAGCGAACTTGGCGGAAAATGAGATTTATGTGGAAGGATACGGCGGAGATGTCCCGTTCGTTCCGGTCTCGTCAGTTTCCGGAGAAGGAATACCCGAGCTTCTTGAAATGCTCGTGCTTGTGGCCGAAATGCATGAACTCACTGCAAACGAGAAACAAACTGCTACTGGCGTGATTATAGAGGCACACATTGACGCGAAGCGCGGAACAACCGCAACACTCATCGTACGCAACGGAACGCTTAAAACGGGAACATTTCTAGTAGCCGGCAACAGTTTCACGCCCGTCCGTGCCATTGAAAATTTCGCGGGAAAACAGATCAAGTCGGCCCCTCCGAGCAGTCCTGTGATAATTGTCGGCTGGAGCAAACTTCCAAAGGCCGGAAGCACATTCAAAACGGTTGATTCAAAAAAAGATGCCGAGGCAGAAGTTGCGTCATGTGCCGAAAAGAAAGGGTGCGCCGAAGCGTGGACGCCGGAAGATGAAAACCAAAAAACAAATACTGCGGTAATTCCTCTTGTTATCAAAGCGGACGCCGCCGGCTCTCTCGATGCCGTCATTCACGAAATCGAGAAGATAAAGGTGGAAGGGGTATCTTTCAAAATATTGCTTTCTGGCGTCGGTACAGTTGCCGAGAACGATGTAAAAACCGCGCTATCCGGCAAAGGTTCTGCAATTCTTAGCTTCAACACAAAGGTTGATGCGTCGGCAAAAGCGGTAGCGGAACGAGCCGGAATTCCAATACAATCATTCGACATCATTTATCGCCTCACCGAGTGGCTTCAGGCAGAGAGCGAGAAGCGCCGCCCTCGCGTGGAAGTGGAAGAAGAAACTGGGCGCGCGAAAGTCCTCAAATTATTCAGTTCGGATAAAAGCAAGTACGTAATAGGCGGGCGCGTCGAGATAGGGACATTGAAAAGCGGAGCTGTCGTGAAAATTCTTCGACGAGATGAGGAAATCGCTACCGGAAGAATACGAAGCCTGCAGCAGCAAAAAGTTAAAGCGGATGAAATCGGAAAAGACTCTGAATTCGGCGCGATGATTGAATCGAAAATAGAACCTGCCATTGGAGATCGGCTTATCTCGTTTATTGTTAGCGTGAAGTAACGCGAATCCCGTAGTAGAAAATGGCATTAGAGAAGACTCCAAGCGCCTGCGTAATACCATGAAGGTTATGCTTACAAGAACAGTAAAAACGAAGATGTCGTGCTCTTTTGAGCGATGCCATTTTTCACTAACGGGATGAAGGACGCGCGCAAACACGACCGCATGCAATCTCTTATCTGCCGGCTTTCGGCAGAGTATCTTGCTCGCGAAGGGGGCGACAAATCGCTTATTACTGTAACGCGCGCTACCCTTTCGGAAGACCGTAAATATGCTACTATTTTCTTCAGCGCATTCCCAGAAAGCTATGAGGGCGAGGCAATGTCGTTTGTAAAGAGAAAGGCTGGCGACATTAGAGAATATCTTGAGTGTCATGCGCGTATGGGACATGTGCCATTTTTGCGGTTTGAGCTCGATCTTGGCGAAAAAAATCGACAGAAAATCGAGACGCTTTCGGCAGAAAGAGTTCTTGAGAAATAAATATGGCGTGGTGGCGAAGATAGCTAACGCGTCGGTCTGCAAAACCGATATGCGGGGGTGCAAATCCCCCCCACGCCTTCAATGAAATTCCCGCCAAAACTAAGAATGAATATGTTGTCAACTAGAAAAAGACTGGAGGAAACCTCTGGAAATATTCATTGATAGGTGGTTAAATAAGTAGCCTGCCCGGGTGGCGAAATTGGTATCCGCGTCCGACTTAAGATCGGATTCCGCAAGGAATGAGAGTTCGAGTCTCTCCCCGGGCAAAATGTAGCGTAGCGAAATTTTGAACGGGAGGAAGCGCGTTGCGCTTCCGTGAGAAACTCGAAGCCTGATTGAGTATCTGCCGAAGGCGGAACCAATCAGGATACTGAAACTGTAAGTTTCGAGTCTCTCCCCGGGCAAAATGTAGCGTAGCGAAATTTTGAACGGGAGGAAGCGCGTTGCGCTTCCGTGAGAAACTCGAAGCCTGATTGAGTATCTGCCGAAGGCGGAACCAATCAGGATACTGAAACTGTAAGTTTCGAGTCTCTCCCCATGGCAAAAAAGAAGTACTGTAATTTACACACAAGTAACATTAACAAATCATACGATATATCGTATGATTTATAATATTAAACATGGGAGTAATTATAAGTATGAATCATACGATATATCGTATGATTTGTGATATGATAGTAATTATTAGTAAAAGAACAATAAGTCATGCCTCATCTATCATCAAAAAAATTAACTGCGGCCGCCATAGCTGATCTTGAAAGGAACCTCGATATAGTGCTTTTTGATCTGACGGGAACTCAACGGAAAAAAATATTCCGAGAAATATTGACGAAAACGGAACGCGTAATGATAGCCAAAAGGATAGCGTTGGTACTATTGATAGGAAAGGGTTACTCGCCATACAAGATAAGTGAGCGCCTTGGAATCAGTCCTTCAACCGCCGAACGATTCCAACTAATGTTTACATATGGGAAATTTAAGGCCACAAGTCTATGGGTAAAACGATATAAAGGAATAAACAAGTTGCTCCATCTCCTCGGCGGCATTTTAGCTCCATTTGAATATCCGCGTAAATCTTTGTCGCAACTATTGCGAGAAATATAAATCATACGATATATCGTATGATTTGCAGTTTGGCTTTTTGTGGGATATCATTTTGAAAAGAAAAAGACCGCCCATAGCTCAGTTGGCAGAGCATCCGCCTCTTAAGCGGTTGGTCGGAGGTTCGAATCCTCCTGGGCGGATTGCGGAGCAATCCGACTAAGCACGCTATCTTCATAGCGTGCGCGGAGGATTCGAAGACCGCAGCGATTGGGCAGATAACAAACGTGGAACAACTTATAAAAAGCACGCGTAAAATCAAGGATTCGTGGAATAAATTCGTAGAAAGAGGCGCCATCGCCTCAAGCTCGCAGTTTCTTGCGCGCCGCATGAGCGCGTGCATACCAAAAACCGGAAATTTCACAGTGATAGAGATCGGTGCCGGCTCCGGTGCGGTAACGGAAAAAATCCTGAATCGTCTTCCTAAAAATGGACGTCTGATAGCGTTGGAAATACAGCCAAATCTTGCTCGGTTGCTTAAACGCAAATATCCAGATCCTCGCCTTACCGTTATTGTTGGCGATGCTATTCCCATATCAAAACATCTTTCGGAAATTGGAGTACAAAATGCCGAGTATGTAATTTCAGGTTTACCGCTTGGGAACTTCTCTCGCGCAAAACGCAACGCTTTCCTGTCCGAAGCTCAAAAAGTTCTCACGCCGAATGGAACATATGTTCAATTTCAATATTTTCTCGCGAGTTTATGGCATATCAAACAATTCTTTCCGCGCATAAAAATTGATTTTGAGCCGCGAAATCTTCCTCCAGCATTTGTAATCACGTGCAAGCGGAAATAAATTCATGTAACATGGAGCACAGTGATGATTGATACACGATATGTGATTCGTGTATCGTGATGCCCATGGGCGCACGAGACATTTGCAAAACAAATTTATGTGATAAATTTGAACGGGCAAGTTGGCAGATTTACCCATTCATAAATAGTGGGCGAGTGGCGGAACTGGAATACGCGTGCGCCTTAGAAGCGCATTCCGAAAGGATTGTGGGTTCAAATCCCACCTCGCCCATAAA
>CAYJSB010000020.1:0-11396 GCA_964372805.1 uncultured Candidatus Saccharibacteria bacterium
GAACCGAGAGGTTCTCAAAATAAATCCCCGCTCGCCTAATACCCCGTCAGCTTGCCGCGGGGATATGGACGAGCGGGGATTTATTTCGATATATCGAAATCCGAAATCTGATTTTATACGATATATCGTAACACCCCCTGTGTACGCCATTTCCCACCACCGTAGAACGCTTGCCTTGTTACGATATATCGTAACACCCGCCTCTGCAGTGCTCCGCAAACTTTATCACTGTTTGACGTCGCCGCTCGGAACAAAACACACCTCCGGTTCTATTTTGACGCCAGTTGACGCAAGCACCGCATTTTCTATCTCTCGCGCAAGCGCATAGATTTCTGAAGCGGTAGCGTTTCCGAAGTTGCAGAGCACAAGCGTCTGATTCGGCGCAACACCCGCGTCTCCAGTGCGATAATTTTTCATTTTACAAACATGTTCTATAATCCACGCGAGCGATAATTTAATTTTTCCATTTCCCGTTTTGTATCCGACAAGTCCCGGGTAATGCCTGAGAAGTTTCTCATGCTGCGCTTGGCTCACTATTGGATTCTTGAAAAATGACCCTGCGTTTCCGACATACTCAAGGTCAGGAAATTTACGGCTCCTTATCTCAAGTACAGCCTGCCTGACTTCAACGATACTTGGTCGCTCTTTATTTTGTTTTGAAAAATATTCTTTGAGGTCTCTATATGAAATGTTTGATCGTCCTTTTTTTGAAAGCAAAATTGATGCTCTCGTTATAATATAACGACCGTTATTGCGCCTGAAGATACTATCTCTGTATCCAAGCTTGCATGCCCGTTTCGACAGAATACGCACTTTCATTGTCTTCGTATCAAATACTTCGGCCCACTTTAAAATACCCGAGCACTCCGCTCCATACGCCCCGATATTCTGCACAACAGCGCCGCCCATCGTGCCGGGAATGCCGGAAAGATTCTCCGCACCATACAACCTTTTTTTTACGCACAAATTCGCAATTTCATCCCACGATTCTCCAGCTCCGGCAACAATCTCAACACCTGCTTTCCATTCTTTAAAATCAACGCCAAGAATATCAATCTTAATGACAATACCCGCGAATCCTTTATCCGAAACCAGGATATTTGAACCATCGCCAAGTACCAAAAAAGGAATATTTTCTTTTCTCACAAATAAGATTGCTTTTGAAAGATCGTCAAGCGAAGTGGCGCGACAAAAATAGCGGGCTTTCCCGCCAACACCGAATGTTGTAAATGGAGCCAACAATATTCGTTTTTCTATTTTCATTTACCCACCTAAATTTCCTACCAAAGAAACAGCGACGGTCATACAAGCGTGGTGGCAAGAAATTGCAGTTAAAATAGTAAACATTGTTTTGTGGGAAATTTTGGCGGGCAAGTTTCCGCCCAGCTATGGCCGGCGGGGCCAGCTCCAAAAACTAATGTCTTACATGAGTGCAACCGCCGGCCATAGCTGGGCGCAACCTCATTAGTATTATATAGCGTAAGACATTGGGCGCAACCCGCCCCCAATTTGTATTTTGCGAGCCATATCTGGTATCAGTGATTATAGGATGTGTGGGAAACAAGTATGCCTACGCCGCCCTTCGCGTAAAAAGGGATGAGCTATTCGCGCCCGCACGGCGCTAGGTAATTCGCACCGCAAAATACAAACTGGGTTATTGTTTGCATTGGCAGTGTAGCAAGCCCTGGCTTGCTACAATGCCAACAAGCCAATAAACGAAAAACCCCCTTTGGGGGGATTTTTCGCAGACATTCGTTAGGGCTAGCGTCGGCTAGCACTCACAGCGGGCATGGTACCATAGCGCCTCTTAAAAGTCAAAGCAATTTGTGCATAACCAAAAACACGTATCAGGAGTCATGTAACAAGAAACAAGCGGCCATTAGGATAATTTTGTACGATATATCGTACAAAACTGAAATAAAGGGCGGCGTTTTCCTTCCGAGGAAAACGCCGCCCTTTATGGATTTCGTCCCGCCTGTATTTCACGGATATAATAATCCATTTGTTCTGCCTGACTTGGGAAATCGTTCGCAATCGTTCGTAATGTCTCAACTGCTTTTGTTCTCATTCCAGCATTCAGATAAGCGCCGGCAAGAGATAATCTAGCTTGCGAATCAAGTGGGTCGGCTTTTACTCTCTTTTCAAAAAGTTTCACCACAACATCGTTCTTCCCGGCCGCTCTGTATGCCTGAATAATGCGGTCGTCATATTCACTTGGTGTATTTGCGAGCGGGGCCATTATTTCAGACGCGAGTTGGAATTTTTTTGCGTACACCGCGGTTAACGCGTAAATGATATGCGCCTCTTTGAAATCCGGCTCAAGTTCCAACGCCTTCTTCATAACGACTAACGCCTTTTCGTAATCTCCTTTGTTGACATACGTAGTGCCAAGCTCAAACATAATCGTCTGTTTTTTGGGAGATAGTTCACTGGCTTTGGTAAGCGCGATAAGCGCCTCGTCATAGTTGCGCATTCTATTCAAAAACGAACCTTGGAAAAGATAATATCGGGCGTCCTGCGGGGTTTGTTCAACCTGTTTCTGTAATTCGCTTCGAGTAAAATCGTAAAATCCTTGCTTCAGACTAAGAGAGGCCGATTTGGCGGACACGACCTGCAAAGCGCCTTGAGCAAGCTGTTCGCGGATTTCTGCGTTCCCGAAAGTATGGAAACCAAGCGCCGTTTTGAAATATTCAAGATTTTTTTCGGGGCCCTCCTGCTGCGGGCGAAGCGCGTCAATAAGCGTTGCCGAAGCTCGCATAGGAATAATATTGCATGAATAAATAATGAAACCAATTGCAACAATGGTTAACGGCGCAAGCACTCGATTTACTAACGCCCCGTCTAGCACACGTTCGTGAATATGCTTTACCGTCCAGCCGGAAATGGAATGGACGTATGCAAGAATCGCAAAGAATAAAATGTAACTCGTGATGTTATCAAATACAAAGATGTTTTGAACAAAATAGGCGGCTAAAAGACCGGTTAAAATACTCTTTTCCAAAAAGTAAGGGATTTCATGCCCGCGCCAAAACTTGAAGAGCCGGCTTGAAAAACTTTTGACAGAAAAAGCGTGGTCTCCCTGCTTCCAAATGTAATAAAGCGCGAAAACAAAGAGAGAAAGATAAGCAAGCAAGCCAAGCACTCCGCCTGCGGTGAGCCAATCAAAAATCACGTTGTGTGTGCGGTCGAACCACTGCTCTTGAGCGTACATTTTCGGATCGTAATATTTGTTGAACACGTAGTTGAAACTTTCCTGACCCCAGCCAAAAATAGGCCTCTCTTTGAATCCTTGCCAAGCCATATTCCACACCATAAAACGCGGCCCCGCTTCACTGACAGAAATAGATGTTAGGCGGGAAAGCGGCGGCTGATTCTTCACAAAATCGGTATTTTGAAGCGAGTATCCGAGTACGGAAACAAAAATAACTACGCCAAGCACTCCAGCTGATACTGAACGATGAACTTTGTGGTGAGAAAATAAAAAAATAATGAGAAGCAAAACTAAGAGACCTGCAATCAAACCAACAAAAGCGCCTCGAGTGGCTGTGTGATAAATTATAAAAAGCTGGAGAGCCATAATGATTCCATAGGCAAAACGCCACGAGATACTCTTTCTTGACCGTATTGCGAGGAAAAGCGCGATGAAAAAATTGATGAGCATAAACGCCGCGAGATACGTCGCGTTCCCAAGCGTGCCGTCAAGACGCACTCCGCCTTGATTAATAACAAAACTCTTACAAAGTTTAATAATCCCTTCAGAATATGAGCCGCCAATAGAATTATTAACATCACTACAAGCCATCTGCATAAATCCGTAACCGCCCATGATGACACTCGCACCAATGCTCGTCTGGAAAAACCAAGTCCAGCGCTTTTCACCGTTAAGCACCGACGACGCAACCAAAAAATACGCAAAAAGGTGAATGAGGGTCATCCATCCTTCCATCCGCTCGAAATTGGACCAGAAGCTTTTCAGAACATTCGGACTCATAAGGTCGGAAATGCCGATAAGGAACACGAACGCCGCGAACGCGGCACCAAGCCACGAAAACCGCGGACGGAATTTTACGTCGCGAAGCGCGAGAATTATCCAAAGCGCAAACACAACTTCGGTTAATATCCGAAATGCGAAATTTTTCCCTGTAATGAACGGAAAAAAGAAATCGGTAGAAACAATAAACGGTATGAACAAGCTCAAAAATAGGCCGACGATAATGGCGTTCTGGAGATACTTATTTATCTTCATGTTGATACAAGAGATACTACAACAGAACACCTTGCGTGTGCAAGGAAAATGCGGTATTTCTGGTGTAAATTAGGGGCAAGTCTCCGACAGGATACGCCCTAGCAAAATGTGATTTCTTACAGTATTATGTAGCAAATGCAACGGTATAAAGAGTTTTGGGATCGTCTACTCCATAAAAGCAGTCGGCTGTTAAAAATAGACACACGCTACATCGCTTCAGGCAGTTTTTGGTTTTCTGTGGGACAAATTGTGGCGGTTGGTATGGGTTTCATTCTTTCGCTTGGTTTCGCCAACCTTCTCCCTAAAGAAATGTACGGAAGTTATAAATTCGTACTCTCCATTGCGGCTCTGATTGGAGCTTTTTCCTTAACTGGTTTGGGAGATGCGGTTACTCGCGCCTCGGCGCAAGGTCACGAGGGGGTGCTTAAGAAAGGTTTCGATACAGGCCTTAAGTGGAGCATCCCCATGATCATTATTGGCCTCGGAGTATCTGTGTATTATCTGGTACAAGGAGACAGCGAGTTGTCTATATCAATTTTTATAGCGGTACTATTTTCTGCCCTGCTAGCTTGCTCAAACCTCTACGGCCCCTACCTAAGAGGCAAGAAACTTTTTAGGACCGAAACCACCTACGGCTTCGCAATAAGTATTATCCCGCCACTCATATTGCTTGCTACCATTTTTCTCACCCACCGCGTACTCTATATCATACTGATTTATTTTATTACTATCACAAGCACTTCCCTCTTCCTCTACTTTAAGACACGCCGCCGATTCACATCATTCGCCACACCAACAGATTTATCAGACACTATCTCTTTTGCAAAGCACTTGAGCGTTATGAGTGTAATCGGTCGTGCCGCTGCTTACATAGATAAAATACTTGTCTTTTATTACCTAGGCACCGCACAACTTGCAATCTACACGTTCTCTATCATGCCAATCCAAAATCTTGGAAGGTTGAATGCCATCATCAGCAATCTTGCACTACCTAAATTGAGCACTCGGCCCCTTTCAGAAATAAAAAAAACTATAATAAGAAAAATGTTTCTGCTTTTCTGTATAGCTGTTATTGTCGTGGCTAGCTATATCCTTCTTGCTCCTGTTTTCTTTAAGATTTTATTGCCGCAATACCTTGATTCGGTTCCGTATTCTCAAGTCTTTGCATTATCATTCCTTTCGTTGCCCGGGGTATTGTTCGGGCAGACTCTATTAGCCCACGCGCGAAAAAAAGAACTTTATTTCATAAACACAGTAAGCCCAATTATTAAGATAACGGCGCTATTTGTTCTACTTCCATTATTTGGTATTTGGGGGGCCATAGGCGCCCTTTTGATAACCAACATAGTCGGGTTCTTGATAGGGTTCGCGGTCTTCATTTCCATAAAAATGGAAAAGGCGCCTGTCCAAATCCAAGCTCAATAATTAACTTGCAGAGACAAATTTGATTATCTGCTTAAGTGCATCCGCGTGCGTCTCCGCATCATCGTACTGTGGAGAAAGAAAACCGTTGTGCCATCCATGAAGCATCGCTCCAAATTCAGACCAATCAGAAACTACATGATGAATGTGGTAGTAATCAGTAACATCGCTTAAAAAGGTAAGCGGTGTGAAATTAATAAAAATCGCAGGAACCCCGCTCGGCAATATCGAAAAGTTTGCCGCAGTCATGGGGTGTGCAATATATAAACCGGAGAGAACGATCAACTCTTCGATATTCGCTTCAGTTCCATACACGCGTATTCCGAGTTCTTCACAAGATTGATAGATATTCCCTTCCCGAGGATGGAGCTTGAAGAGAATATCCGCTTCACGCTCTGGAACAACCTTTCGAATCGCCTCGAAAATCTTCCTAAAATAGGCTATTTGCCCCGCGCGATCGGTAAATACCGACACGTGCCCCGCGTAAAAAATGTTTGATACTACCAAAATGTGCTTTTTGTTTTGAGAGAGGCCGTATTTTCCGAGGAGAGCTTTTGAAAATGCGGGATCGTGCTCAAAACGTTTTTTGAGCTCTCTCACAAGTTCAAAATCAGCGTGCCCTACTATTGAAATCTTTTCCGCGGGCCATCCAAACGCAAGGAAGACCTTCCGGGCGTATCCATCAATGACGCCAAGACGTTTTGCGTTTAGATCAGAAGACATATAGTGGGGACCCTTGCGAAAGAAATCAAGAGCCCTGAAAACAAGGCCTAATAAGAAAAAATAGCTTTCCATTATTATCCCTTTCAGCACACTTCCGTAACGAGCGCGAAATTTCTGCATATATTGCCCGACACGAAGCTTGATTGCCCGTGTTTTTGTGCTCTGAAGACACCACTGAAGCGCAACGGTATCTATACCGCGCAGGTTGGCCTCATGAAAAAGCGACCGTGTATTGAAATCAAGGGCTGTCTCCGAAATAATTCTCTTAGGTTTTTGTATATCGAGAAAATGGGTGATGTGTCTTAAAATCGCATTGTGGTCTTGGATATGCGATAGAAACGGAATTCTAAACGTGCTTGATTCACCCTCTTTCAATTTTAGGAAACCGTCATAAAAAGGAATCGAGTGTCCACGGCAATATGCGACCATTCCCTTATCTTCAAAAAGCAGAAAAAACGGAGAAAAACGCTCGCAGAGTGCGGGAAACAATTTTTCATAATACTTGAGAGACGCAATATATCGTGGAATAAAAAAAATCTTCGGCTTCATAAAGACATTAGTTATTCCTCTTGCGAATCAATTGTTCAATCCGCGGCACATCATCCATGGTGTCAATTTCCAGACTTTCTTCCTCTCCCATAATAAACGGGATTGTCTGTTTGGAAATAAGCTGGCCATGTTTTCGAAATGTGGACGGAGACATTATGTATAGCGCGCCGTTGTGCGCGTATGTTGGTGGAAGCTCTTGTCGGTTCATAAATGGATATGTGTTCCCCGCTATTCCCTGCAGGTGTTTTCCATCCTTCACCAGAAAACATTTTAATGCTAGATTGTCCGTCTTGCGAACAGCGATGAGTGAGTCAGCATTTGACTGTTTGAGTTCTTCAAGCGCTCGGTCAACATGATAATGGGTACGCAAGGGAGATGTTGGCTGGAGATATAAAAATAAATCGGGTTCGTATTGTTCGCGTTCCTTTAGGACGTCAAGCACGTGGGCAATCACCGACTCTGATTGAGCTTTATCATGTGCAAGTTCTTTAGGACGAACTAATGTCTCCGCTCCATGATGCTTTGCCACGGCAAGTATTTCGTCATCATCTGAAGACACTATCGTCCTAGTGACAAAACGACTGTTCTTTGCCGCTTCAATGGTCCACGCGATAAGAGGCTTTCCCGCAATTGGCAAGATATTTTTACGCGGTACGTCTTTCGATCCACCGCGAGCAGGAATGATCGCTAAAATATTCATAACATTACAAAACATCCAGCACTCCGCTCTTCGTCAGCAAAGCTTCTATCTCCTTTTGAGAAAGGGTAGGTTGGTTCTTTGAATAATAGCTTTTTGCCGTATTCTTCTTTGCTCCTTTGTACTTGTTTGGTTTCGGCCGTGCGGGGCTCAGTGCGAAATTCGGTTGTATGATAAACATGTCCTTTGTTTCAAAAGCAGTCTCAGCTTCTTCTGGAGTAATAAGATGCTCATGGATTTTTTCCCCTTCTCTCTTTCCCACATGTTTAATTTCCATTTTACCTTTCAATCCGCGCCTTCGAGCCACATTAACCACGACCTGTGCTAAATCTGCTATTTTCACAGATGGCATTTTCAAAACAAAAATTTCTCTATCAAGAGTCGCTTGGGAAGCTTTAAACACCAGTTGAACCGCATCGGGTATGGACATAAAAAATCGTGTCATCTCGTGATCGGTAACAGTGAGTGAACCGCCATTCTTAATTTGCTTAATGAAAAGCGGGATAACAGAACCACGCGAACCAAGCACATTACCAAACCTGACACAACAAAACTTTGTTTTTTTATCTCCCTTGTAAAAGAAACTTGAAAGAACCAGTTTTTCAGCCAGCGCTTTTGTGCTTCCCATAACACTGGTAGGATGAACCGCTTTGTCCGTCGAGATACTCACTACTCTATCTACATTGTTGGCAAACGCACAATCAATGACATTTTGAGTCCCCTGCACGTTGGTTTTCACCGCCTCAAAAGGATTTCTCTCGCACAAGTGAACATGTTTGAGCGCGGCGGCATGGAATACAACATCAATATTCTCCATCGCCAGATTTAACCGTTCTTTGTCCCTGATGTCTCCGACAAGAAAGACAACCGGAGCTGTTGCCGGTAACTCATTGGACAAATCAAATTGCTTTGTTTCATCACGACTAAATACCCGAATTTGTTTCGGATTATATTTCAAAAGCTCTTTTACAATGACCGAACCGATGGATCCGGTGCCCCCGGTCACTAGTATTCTTTTCCCGCTAAATTCTTTAGTAAACATGCTATATAGTATAAACCTTTATTACTCTCCCTTGCGAAGCAAAGATACATACCTACTATAACATAATCTAAGCCCGTCAGTCAAATTTAACCCGATTACACGCCCTGATTCTCTGATGATCTTTCTATTGTCACCTATGATTACCCACTTTTCGGCTATTCCGGGCCTAATAACACGCTTAACTTTCTTTTCAGAAATATGTTCCAAAACCGCCGTCAGCTCATTTACCGTATAACCTAGGCCGGTGCATAAATTGAATATCTCTGTCTGTTCTTTTTGTTCCGTTAATACTAAAAAGGCGAGAAGGTTCGCTACGTCTTCCACAAAAATAAAATCCCGCTTTTGTTCCCCACCACCGTTCAATTCAAACACGGTTCCAGTAAGCAGGGACTGTATAATATAAAATATCACCCCGCGATTTTTTATATCTCCGTAAACATTCGCAAGCCTAGCAATAACGAGCTTGCGGCCAGAGCGGCAAGCAAACATGGACAATTTATTTTCTTCTATAATTTTTCCATTTTCGTAAGGTGTCTGCGGATCAGGAGTGGTATTCTCATCTTGCGGATTTTCCGAGTCAGGATACACCAGCAAAGTAGAGGCATACACAATCTTTCCCAATCTCTTCGCCAGACGAGCATTTTCAATGACATTATCTATGGTTGTCTCGTCCGGACGGGTTAAGATGACTACACAGTCTGAATCGTCGATTAACTTTTTAAGCAGATCGCTTTTTTGTGTCAGATCAAGTTGGTGATAAGAAACTGAAGGGTCTCTCACTGCTTCATCCAGTGGACCCCTATGCACAACTGAGATAACCGCCTTTTGAGTAGCGACGAGATTTTTTACAAGGTAGTCACCGACAAATCCCGCCCCACCCAAAAGCAGAACGTTTTTTTTAGTAGATGCACGCATGCTAATAAGTAATAACCTTCTGAATCGCAGGAAGTTTAATGGTCTCCAAAATTCTAACTACCCTCCGTACAGTGTTTCCGTTGTCATAAGGGTTCTTGGCACGCCTTACTTTATTGATAAATCTCTTATTAAAAAGGGCTTTTTCTATCGCTTTGATAATCTCGGTCTCATTGTGCTCCACATCAATGATATTCTCCCCTCTCTCTCGAAATTGCTGTCTACTGCCAATATTGATTGTAGGCAGACCAAAAGAGGGCGCCTCATGTATCCCCGTGCTTGAATTCCCCACTAACACATCCGCCACCTTTAGGAGCCGGAGATAATCCTCGTATACGATATGAGGTAAAACCCTTATACCTGACTTTTTAAGCCGTGCTATCACTCTGCGTCCACCGGCATCGTTGTTGGGATAAATAACCAACGTCTCGGTATTATACAAATCGCGTATCTTTTTTATGGCACCGATGCTTGTATTTATTTGAGAAACCACTTCGTGCTCCTCGCTTGTAACCGGATGTTCAGAAAAAATGATAAGCCGTTTGTGAGGGTCCAAATTATACTTCTTTGTGATAACTGTCTTCGGGTAATACTTGATATTTTTTATCGTATCCAGACTGGGGCTACCCACATTAAATACATACTTGGGATCCTCCCCTAATTTTATAATCCTTTTCACACTCTCGTCTGTTGCCGCAAAATGAATATGGGAGAATTTGGTCATGGCATGACGCAACACCTCATCAATGGTTCCGCTTCTCTCCCCTCCTTGGATATGAGACACGTGAATATTCAAATGCATACCGGCAACCGCCGCCGCAAAATTCGCTCCGATGTCAAAACCCGTAAAAATAATCGTCGGCTTGAGTTTCTTAAAAATATCCGCAAAACCAATCAGTGCCTTACCAACCGCCTTAACCATATGCACGGCATCATCATTGTCGGATTTGGTAAAAATCGGCAGGACTTCATCAATAGTAAAACCATCTTTCTGTATTACCTTTTTTGTTTCTCCCCAATATTCCAGAAGATGGTTGCCGGTAACCACAAGCTTGAGCTCCAGCTTTTTACTTCTCTGCACGACCTTCATAATGGGCTTAAGTCTGCTGTAATCAGCTCTGCGCTCAGTCACAAATAAAATTCTTCTTTTCTTGGTTTTCATTTGTTTATTGTATATCCCTCCGCGAGAGCTGAACATCTTTTTTAACGGGTCTGGCTGCTTTTTTATTTAAGATGTGATTATATTCTGCGGCTTTGATTTCGCCAGTACCCGGACGCTTGACCCAGATGTTGTCTTTCGTGAATCGCTCCCCCGCCGCAATATCGCGAAGAGACACTACGCACGCATACGCAAAATTAATAATATCATCTTCTTCATTAAGAATGGTCTTTTTTCCTCCGCGAGCTTTATATACCGCGTTTGATCCGATGATAAGGTCACTCAATTCCGCTGGGGTAATCGATATTGAAATATCAGGCCCTCTCCATGTACGACTTGAAGTAAAATGTTTCTCCAGAATTGAGGCGCCAAGCGCCACGGCAGCAAAAGAAGTGTAATTACCGAGCGAATGATCACTCAAACCCACTACAGCATCGGGAAACGCCCACTCTAAATCATCCAATGCTCCCAAGCGAACTCTGTCATACGGTGTCGGATACATGGAGGTGCAATGAAGAAGGGCGAACGGGATCTTTTGCTTCCGTAAAATCGAGACGGCTTTCTTCACAGACGATATATCGTTCATTCCTGTCGAGAGAATGACCGGTTTCCCAAAAGAGGCGATATGCTCAATGAGCGGATAATT
>CAYJSB010000021.1:0-11311 GCA_964372805.1 uncultured Candidatus Saccharibacteria bacterium
ATTTCAAGGCTTCCTTGAAATGTGGTGCGGGGGTTACTCCCCCTCGGGGGGCAGACGGCGGGGCAAAGATTGTTTGCCGTCGGGGATTGAGTGAGCTGGGGAACCGGCCGTGGATTTTTGCGGATGAAGGGCCGGAGGCTTGACGCCTGAACCGCCAGATACAGCGCCAGAAGGCCTGCCAGACGCCATTGCGAGCTTGGATGTTATTGAAATATCCTTTCCGGTTACCTTTTTCGCGGTGTCCTCCGCGTAGGTCATTGACACAAGCAACCAAACACCAATTGACCATGACGGGAAAATGCCCGACGAGGCGAACTCTGTAGCTCCCATGCCGAGCATTGTGAGAAGCTGGCGCGGACCCACAAAACTTATTCCTTTCAGTTTGAACCAAAAGTAAAACAAAAGCCATGTGCAGACATTTATAAGCGTGTTTACGACGCCGGTGATGAATGCCGTGACAACGCCAAACACAAATAGCGTGACCACCCACTGAATGACGTCAATGATAACCGCAACAGCCACCATAAAGCCGGCTTCAAACGGGCTGATTCTTAGGGGGACCCCGCCGACATTTGTTTTCTCATCGTCCTCCATGTTGGTTTTAATTCACCGGCGCTTTACTCTGCCCCTGCGCCGCGACCTCTTTTTTTGCCTGTTTTATAGCGAGGAGTTGCGATGGGTCGGACGTGATGATCTGATCTTCGGTGTATGACGCGATAACTTTTATCGCCACATGTTTCAGTCCGAGAAAGAAAATCCCCTCCCCCACATCGGACTCAAGAAGTAAATACTTTTCTTCATCGGTGAGATTGAATACTTGCTGGATACGGTCAATGGCAGTCGGCGACTGCTTAAGTAGCATCTGAATAGATGAGTTTGTCAGAATCGGAAGCCCGTACGGAGATTTCAAAAAGTCATCCACGTCCTGCGTAATGGTGGCAAGCCCCAAAAAATACTTACGCCCGCGTTTTGCAAGCGACAAAAGGAACGACGCGGTATCGTCCGACTTCATCATCCACCACGCCTCGTCAATCACAAGCAAGCGCTTCTTCATATTCTGTCTGATTGCGTTCCAAATGTAGTGCATAACGATGTACATGGCGACCGGCTTCAGCTCATCTTCCATATCGCGAATTGAGAAGACGATGAATTTGCTGTTGATGCTGACGTTTGACGGCTGGTTGATGAATCCTGACCACGTGCCTTTCGTGTATTTGCTTAATTTCACTACGAGCGATTCACTTCCCGCCATGCCGGAGAGGATGAGCTCAAAATCAGACATTAAAGGCGCCTCTACTTTTGAAAAATCGGAGTCCGCGGTGATATCTTTGAGAGCGTATGTCTCGGTTATGGCGCGGTCAACCACCGCGTCTTCTTCTGGTGTTAGTCCTCCAAGCATAATGCGGAAAAGCCCGACAAGACTGATGATGTTGGAGCGGAGAACGTCCGCCTTTGATTCGTCCTCGCGCGGGGTCGGCAGGTCAAACGGATTGATGTGGTGCTCCGAGTTGAGCGAAATATTGAAATATTTTCCGCCGGTTACGGTAGCCAAATGCTCGTACTCGCGTTCCGGGTCTATGACGAGCACATCCGTGTCAAACATGAGCGTGCGGAGAATTTCCAATTTTAAGGTGTAACTTTTCCCAGATCCACTTTTAGCGAAAACGACTGAGTTGTAATTTTCCAAACTAAAGCGGTCAAAAAGAACCAGTGACGAATTATGCCGGTTGATGCCGTAGAGAAGCCCTTTGTCTGACGTGAGGTCGAACGAGACGAATGGAAAAATGGTTGAAAGAGGCGAAGTGTTCAGCTTTGAATGCACCATTAACTCGTCGTTTCCCATCGGGATATTGCTTCGGAAACCGGATTCCTGCTGAAAGAGAGCGGGTTTTACGTAGACAAGACGAGCGTCCATCATGGTTTTTATTTCGGTCTCAAGTTTTTCAAGTTCCGATTCATTGTCGCCGTACATGGTAATGTAGAGGCCGACTTCAAAAAGTTTTTCCTGCGCCTGCTGTAGTTGGTCGCGCAAGCTCTCCAAGTCTTGGTAAGCGGTGTCTAGTTTTGGGTCGCGCACAAGCCCCTTGTCTTCGCGCGTTGAAATTTGGCTCTGAACTTCGGCGACTTTTTTCTGGAAAGTGCGCAGAATCGCGGCGGTGTCCACGGGGTGAATATGTATGGAAACGTTAAATACCTTATCAAGATTCACTACCGGAGAGAACCAGTTTTCATTTAAATATCGTGGATATGAGATTACGAAAAATGTGCGCGCGATTTTCTCGCCCAAATTTAGCTGTTTCGGGCTGATTTTTAGCGCCGCGGGCGCGATGATGTCTTTTAGCTCAAGTTGCGATGCCTCGTATATTTCTCCGGGCAGAACGGAAGACATCAGTTGGTCGTCTTTCTTTTTTGTTTTGAAAATATCAAATAATGACATGAGGGTATATTAAAATTCAAAAATCAAATATCAAAATGACAATGTAAACTGCAAATAGTTCTGCTTGATGTGCTGGAATTTTGTATCTTTAAAATGTAATTTTGCATTTTGATTTTTTATCTTTGAAATGTGTCTTGTTCAAGTGGGATTGGCTTGTCCGTCTCGCCCGGGTTGAAGAGTTTATAAAAGAGCTCAATAAGCTCCTCGGAACCCAGATGCGCGACGCGAAGCCCGCAACGGATAAGTCCCTGCTCAACGACCGAAATGCGCTGTTGCAACTGCATTTTTGCCTCCTGAAAGTTCTCCAGTTTTTCTACCTCAAGATTTTTCTCCGGCGTTTTTTTCATGAATGCGCCGACCGCTTTCATAGGCCCCTCCCTGAATGACGCTATCGCCGCGCTGAATGGTACGACGACGAAAAACGTCTTGGTCATAATGTTTGTGTTTTCCGTGAATGTCTTTACGAACCCGATATATTCGCGGGTCTGTATTTTCATGAGTTCGGTTTGCTGCGCGTGGTAGCGTTCTTCAAGCAGGGCGAGGTACGGCCTTATGTCCATTTTGCGCGACTGAATGAAGATTTGCACGGAGAAGTCCAGCGAGTTTAGGAAGTTTTGGAATTGCGAAACGATAGCTATCTGATTGTCTTCCGACTGCAGTGCGAAGTTTATGGAGGAAGTCATAAGCACAGCCCGCAGGGATTTGTCCTGCATGACAAGAGTGCCATCACGCACTTCTTTGATGGGCACGAAATCTTGGGCTGGTTTGGCGGCGACAGGCATAATAGCTTATAGCTTAACGCTTAGGGCTTGTAGCTTTTGCGACGGCACACATGCAATTATACACCGCTTTTTCTGAAGCTCTAAGCTCCAAGCGCTAAGCAAAAAGCTGAAGCGGTGCTACTCTTCGCCGCTTTCTTTGCGCGCGTCTAACATCCACGTCATGTCCTTGAGCTTGCTTTTCCCCATCGCCGGCATTTCCAAACGGCGATAACTGTCGGGCAAAAGCGGTTTTTTCGCATCAGCTTTTTGGTCCACACGTTTCCAGATATATAGGCGCGCCCCCACGAGATATTTGAAAAACGATTCAACCGTTTGCACGAATGGGCGGTTGTTCATCTTATAGAACGCGAGAGCCAAAGAAAGCAGTGCGACAGGGATAATCGCCATAATGGCAAGAAAGCGAGGAAGAATTCGCAACAGGACAAAACAAATACCGACGCCTCCAGCGATATACACGAATTGCTTGAAGGTGAACGGTCCGAACACCTTGTCTTCAATGTCTATGAATTGTGGCACCTGAAAGCGCATGAAGTTAATTGAAAATTAAAAAATTAAAATGAAAAATGACAATTAAAAATGTAAAATTATCCTGCCGTTCAATGTAATAAAACTAGAAGCAATCACGCTTGGGATTCATTTCTTGAATTCATTTTTAAATTTTGCTCTGTCATTTTGTCCAGAACCGTCCGCGAGAGAATCGAGCGGCAACGGTTCGCGGATCCCGTTATCTTCGCACCGTATGTTGTATTGATGGCTAGGGTTTGGTGGCGGACGAACGGGATCGCAAAAATCTAGACCCGCTCCACTCGAAGATTTTTGGGACATTTTGAGATTTGCATTTTCCATTATTTTAGCGGCTCTCTGTACGGGTCCGCGTCGTATTGCTTTGGAGTGCCCGGAATAGGAGTGTTGAACGACTGACTGGGCTCATTTTTTCTGATGCTGTACGGGTCCTCAATTCCTCGGAGGATATCCTCACGGCTCAAGTTTTCGTCGTTTTGAGGCGCATCGTTTGACGTCTGGTTCACATACGCTCTTTGCGGCGTCTGCGAGCGGGCCTGCCCCGTTAGAGGCATGGTATCCTTGATACCCGTTGGCTCTAATTGTGGTGGTGGCGTGAAAGATGGAGTTGGCCGTGGACGCTGGGCTGGAGAGAGTGGAGCTGTTGGGGCTAAACCAAATCGCTTCGGATCGATTTGGTCGTCCGACCCGCCGAAGGCGGGTTTAGGGGGCGGTTGTATCACGGTCATTTCTTCTACTGGCGGAGCGGGGGGGCGCGGCGGAGCCGGAGGTTTGCGGAACGATTCTTGCAATTCCACATCAATCGGTTTGCCCTGCGGCATCAGAGGTGGAGGAGCTGGTGGTCGCAATCCGACATTTTCCTCAAGCTCTGCCGATAGAGGCCGTGTTTTCATATCAAGGTCGGTCCTTGATATCAAGGACCGACCTTGATATTGGGCTCCTCTCCATTGACCCTCCCCCCTATACCCTTCTTCTATCCCATACAGCGCCAGCAATTCGTCTCGGACCGGTTTGAACATTTTCTCGCTTATCTCATTTGCGATGCTTGTTGCGATTTGCCCGTCAATTCCAAGATCTGCGCCTATTTTTCTGGTGAAGTCTTTATGATTAGAAAGGCCCAGGATGGTCAATCGTATTGCTTCGTCTAGCTTATCGGGCGCATCCATACCCAAGCCATACCGTTCGGATATTTCATCGCACAACGCCTCAATGACATCAGAATCCAGCGCGCCCTTCAATCGCGCCGATAAGACGCTGTATTTCTCGTCCAATAATTTTTGTCTGGTTTTGTCCATAGTTTTGATGTTTGCGGCTCGTTATGAATTCAAGATATCCCAAGCTTGTTGCGGTGTCATCCCGTTTATATTTTCTTGACTGTACCCCATTGTTTTCAGGTCGGTTTCCATTTGTGTGGTAATCATTAATGGTACTGAGGCTCCTTTGGCTTGAGGTAGAGTACCCCCACTTCCTGATGGCTGCCCTCCTCCGCTGGGTGATGTTCCACCTCCACCATATCCACTCGGACCACCTTTCGGTTTTATTTTGCCAGGACCAGATGCCCCTCCGCCCTGTCCTCCACCACCCGCTCCTCCTGATGGAGGATTATTTGTCCCGCCCTGTGTAGCTCCACCCGTTGTCGAACCACCAGAAGGTTTTTTGTATCCTGGTATTGTCTCGATAACTGACACCGTCTTAACATTCTGGCTACTATCGAACCTTTTTTTGCCTTCTGCTCCCATATCTGCCCACACATTGAGGTCTTCCACTCGTTTGCGCCGCTCGTCCGCTGGTGCTAGATGTCTTACAGTTAGCTTCATTTCCTCAAGAAGCTCGCGCCAGTTCCCATAGAAATCTTTCGCGTCCCTGTCAAACAGTACCTTGCCCAAGAACCCCTTGTTCCCCTCAGTTAGTTTGCCATCCGCATATTCTCGGAGCATTTGGGACATGAGTATTTTGTGGTGAATGTTGTCTTTGCCCATCATTGGTTTAACAACACCAGAACCGTAGTGCGCGGCGACAAGCGGGTTGTTGCGTATCATCCCGCTTGGGTTTGCCAGCTCCTCTGGGCTCCTGCCGGCTTGGTGGCTCTTTATCATATCAAGACCATGCTGGACAAGGTCACCGTTGGCCTCAACATAGCTTTTGAATTTAGCATACACCCGCTTTTCCGATTCGCTCAAAGCATCTTCCCCTTCTTGGATGGCTTTTTGCCACACCTTGTTTATTTCATTCCGTTCCTTGTACCTATCTTCAAACGATTTTGATTGATCCACACCCATAACAAAGTCAATACCAGCAAGTTCCCCCGCCTCTTTATAATCACGCAGAGAAGTGCCCTTTCCTTCACGTTGTTCGTAGGTGAAGTCGTCGCTCTTTCGCATATCTTTTATTTGCCCCCAGTTGAGACTTGGAGCGACGAGTTCGACCGCTTCTTTATTTGCTTTGTTTAACACCCCGAGCTCTTTGACAGACCTGCCGCGAACCTCGTTGTATGCCACGTTAAACTGTTCTTGTTGCTCTTGCGACCAATCAGCCCCGTACTCTTTGAGGGTGTTCTTTAGGAATTTTTCCGGTTCGCTTAATGTAGATTCATCCTTGGTAAAAATCCCTAGGCCACCAGACGCCTTGAATGCTGCAGCAAGCTCTGGATTATTCTGAATAGCGATATTGGCGGCCTGTTCAGCTGTGCGATATTGTTTAAACGATTCGTTGATATGTTGGTTGCGAAGGTTGACCAACTCGTCCCTCTCCGCAGGCGTCTTCTTGTCCGAATCATATACTTTTTGGAACTGGCTCGATGTCATGTATTTGACCATCTGCGCATCAAAATCCTTCATCGCAATATTCGCCAGACCGGAACCGGAAACTTTAACCATGGCATCTTGGAGCGCTCCCTCCTTTTCCTTTATGTTCTCCGCATGTTCTTCCGCACGCTTCCGGTGCTCTTTCTTTTCTGCCTCCGATGCACTCGCTCCGGGTGCTTTAGGTGCATCGGCTTTGGCTGTCCTAAGATCTGCGGCGAGAGCTTTCACTGTACCGAGGTTCTTCGCGTCCTCATATTCGCTTAACTCTTCCTTTCGCCCTTTCTTTCGCTCAACAGCAGAGGCTGCTCCCCCAATCTTCGCGGTAGAGAGTGGTTTCGTGGTTAGTCCTCTGAGACGTTGCATGCCCCACATGTTCGCAAACTTTGAGCCTTGAGCTTTTTCTTCCAATCGTCGAGCCGCAGCACCGACTGTTTTGCTCACCGCGTACCCTCCGGTCTGCTTCACCTTATTCCTCGCCCAGTTGGAGGCGCTTTTGCCCCATGACATGGCGGCGGTTGAGCCGTGGACGCCGAGCGATTTCGCGACGAAAATCGTTCCCGCCATAAGTATCATCATAAAAACATAATTCAAAATAACGCCGAACGCCGCCTGCACGCCGACGTTTGCTGCGTCGAATGTTCCAACGTATCCCGTCAGACCGTCTTTTGCGGTTAAAATTACTATATACAACAATGCGAAATACACTGGGGCGAATAACGCGTTATTGATAAGCGATTCAAGCCATTTATTCCAACTGCTTTGCGTTTTTGGCAAAATTCGCGCGACGAATGCAAGCGGGGAAAGTATCATCAAAAACATAAGCGTAACAATACGCAAAATGAGCAAAAATCCGCCGACCGCCATAACAAATGCGAACACAAGCAACAAAACAGAGCCGAGTAAGATTTTTGCTATCAGTGCGCCAGTTTCTAATAGCATATCTCCGGTTCCAGTAACCCCAAGAAGAGCCGTATCAATTCCGCTGGTACCCGACGGCGCAGCGTTTGCACTAAAATTGTAGTTGGTTTGCAGTCGCACAGCCTTAAACATTGTATAAGATGGGCCTTTTTGCCACGGTAAACTCCCCACCTCGTATTCACTCTGCATTTTGTTGTAGAACGCGAGCGCGACGATGTTAGAAGCGTCAATGATGATTTTTGTGAAGAAGAGCGAGAAGTTTATTAGAAGCGCGGTAACAATTATGTCAACAAGCATTTTCTTTGTCTCCCCGATGTTCAGAATGGTTTTTATTGCAATATAAATAAGAACGAATATAAATACCATATTGGCAATATCGCGGAACGTGCTCCACCCAACATCCACGACTGGAATCGCCGCCAGTATATCTTTCATATTCACAGTCATATCCATAGCCCCATTCAGAAAGAGCCCCGCGAGTCCCGCGATTAGAGCCATCGTTCCGAGAAGGAAATTACCCGCAAGTTCTATAAGTTTTGGCAACCATTTTGTAGGGTCAAGCCATTTTAGGATGGCCCATTTTGAGGGCGGTGGATCATTGGGATTAGCGGAAGCGGCTCCTACCGGTGGTGCTACCACCGATGTCTCGGGTGCTACGGTCGGGTCGACAAACAAACTCGAATAAAGAGGATCGTTAGGCAACATACTCCCCGAAGGATCTAATCCGCCACTGAAGTCATAATAAGGCGTATCTCCAAAAACTGAAGGTGTCTCGAGATTTGGCGCACCAGGCCCGTATGGGTTATACTCGAATGAAGGATCGTCGAGTTGTAGGCCTTGTGCGATGGCTACGCCTTGTCCCACAATTAGCAAACCACCCGCCAAAACGAACACCGCAAAGAAAACTCCGCCCCACCATAGGATTGTTTTGCCGAATATTTTTCTTTTTTTAAAGAGGTTCATCATAATAAATTAGGGCGCTGGCGGTGGCGGTGGCGGAAGCACAGTAATACTGCGCGTACTTGTTGCGCTTATGATGCCATCCACTTCTGCGACATATTCAAACGAGTATGTTTTAGACGATGTATGTGGTAGCGTCAGTGTATATGAAAGCGGTGAGGCAATGTAGCAGTTTGTTATTATGTCGTCACCATTGCAAAGCGGGACATAAAGATGTGTAGATGAGTCGGTTGCGAGTACGCGTATGGAACCTGGCGGGACTGGTAGAGGCGTATCGCTGTAAAGCGGTCGGTATGTGGCCGATACCCACGCCGCTCCTCCGACAAGTCCCGTAATCGGATTGAACCCAGCCGCCGCAGTCGCGGCATCAAGATAGGATGGATAAGCGTTTTGCACGCTGACCTCTGGTGGGAGATGGCGAAATAAAGAAACATCAGCCAAAAGAATATCAGTGCCGGCAAAAATTTCGACCGATTTCATTTTAACCGTTCTCAAATTTTCGGGCGATGTTGGCAAAGTGACGGTGCCGCTTGTAGAGTTTCTTATTAGCGCAATGTCATGCCAAACGTTATTTGTGTCTGTGAATCTCGCGTATGGACCGATAACCCCGCCAGGGCCCCAACTTCTTAGCGGCCATCCAGACCTTGTAATATATCGCATTTCATCAATGTATTCAGGCGTTGTTAACACCACCTTCCACCATTCTGGAAGCCCCATACTTTGGCATGTATCGCTGTTCGTGTATGTAGCAGCAGAATCAATGGCCAATTGCGCGCCGTTTCTAGCGCTGTCATTGTTTTGGTCGCAAATTTGGGAAGCGGTCGCGACACTAGGGTTATATAGAGAAATTTTAGCCATTTGTGCCGCATCCGCCCCACTTGAGCCGGCAAGGTCAGTTGCATTGCCGAACTCATCAATCGCCGCGTCGGTCTGTGTATCAAGCGGGTCGGTGTAGGAGTAGGTGGAGTTTGGCCGCGGGGAAAGTGGTCTGAAAGTTCTGTTTCCGAGCGCTCTACGGTAGCTTCCGGCACCAGTGCTTCCGATGATGTCCGCCAAACCTTTTTGCGCAAGTTGGTTTACTAAAGCCCCAACTACCCCATCAATTACTTCAGAAAGTTCATCCGCGGCTTCAAGTTGATATACGTCTCCTTGAAGTCGGCGATAGAGCTGGTCTTGTACAAAGTTCCCGGGTGTTTCAATCAAATTAGATAATCCGTCTGTTGCCGACTTTGTCATTGACTTAAAACCTTTGTTCCATTCGGCGACTTGTTTGTTTATTTCGGTTGCACCTGTAACGCGGCTGTCAAGTTCCATTTTTGCCTGAATGCCTGCGCCATAGATATTGTTGTTCGGTATCTGCGTAATGGCAAACCACTGCCCCCATCCGTCCCGCGCCCCCGCGCGTCGGTTGCCCGCCAAAAACGCCGGAGCGCTTGAGAGATTGTCTATGATGTCCGTGAGTCCGCACGTTCTGTTTATTCTATAAGACCCGAAATGCTGGTTAAACAAACCTATTTTTATCTGCGGCATCATGAGCGATTTGTAAAATCCGGCGCCGCGAGCACTGCAAAGAAATCGGAAATTGTCGCCGAAGATGAAATTGGCGGCGGCGGAGTCGGCGATTCCAAGAAAGAAACCTCCGGGGTCGGAGATGAAAGGAGTGTTGCCATCAAAACCGCTGTTTATCCAGAAGATAAACTGGTCTCCAATTTCCTTGATGAGAAATTTCGCGGCTACCCACGCAAGATTGTCTAGGCATTTCTCCTTGGTTTGGACGTATTTGGTGGATTTATCAATGTTTTTCGTGTTGGGGACTATTGGTTTGGGGTTGGTTGGCACGAGCGAGCCGAGACCGGCGCCAAGACCAGAAAGCATATTTGACAGATTAAGCGATTTAGCAAGACATTCCGCCAGTGTTGTGACTAGCCCGCCAACTTGCGCTTCGGCTGGTTTTGGCGCCGGCAAAAAGGCGGTTGACGGCAATAGCAGCGCCGTGATAGCAGCCGCCGCGACGAGCCCCCGCAATTTTTTTCGTGCGAAAAACTTATTCATGCGCAACGCGAGGTTTTTAATACCCCGAGAACGTTACTGGCGCTAATAAGTATACCCCATTCTCAAGTAAAGATAGTTGTGGATACCTAAACGGTTGCGCTCCTACAGCTCGTTAAAATATTCCTCCAAATCGATAGCTATATAACTGACTTGCGTGCTTGCCCTGTCGTATTCTGTGAGCGCCGACATGCCTTTTAGCGGGTCGTTAAGAAAATCAGCTAAAGAAATGGTGCTTTCCGCCAAAGCGCTTATTGAGTTTACAAAATCAGTATGGAGAAGCAGTGCCCCGTTCGGCACGGTGATAACAAGAAGGTCTTTAACCATGGAGCGATATTTCTCGGCTATGGGCTTTAATTTGGCGAGTATTTCTTTATCTTCGCTTTGAAGCGCCGCAGCAAAAATTTCCAACTCGCCTTGGCTTTCTTCGGATGAGTATTTTTTAAGAATTGCGTCAAGCGCCACCGCGTATGCCGTTCTGGTTTCTTTTGTGTCTTGGACTGTGGAGAAGTATGATGGTTTATATTGGGGCGCTAGGATTTTTACTTCGTTTGCTTTGAGGAATTCTTCCGGCGTTGGGATATCCGCTTTTGTGCCCGTTTGCTCCGCTTCTTTTAGCTTGATGTAATTTTGAAGGACGCCGAGTGAAAATTTTCCAGTAGCAGTTGTCGCGCTAGGAGTTTCCGTTTCTATTTTTACGGATAGGTTGCCCGCACCCTTCAGAGAGGGGTCTCGGTTTGCTTTGACCTCGTCTCCGTCACTTATGCCGTCTCCGTCCGAGTCTGGATTTTGCGGGTCGGTCTTCCAAAGCGCCTCTTCCCAATCTGCGATTCCGTCTT
>CAYJSB010000022.1:0-11286 GCA_964372805.1 uncultured Candidatus Saccharibacteria bacterium
TTCAGCGGTTCCAATAACATCCTTAAATACTTGAGAATGTAAGGATGTTATTTTTTAAGTTTGTCGGTTCGAGGGCGTGGATGAATGTAACGAATGTGACGAATATGACGAATATAACAGAATAATGAAATGTAAAAATATTATTGTAACCGGTTCGGGAGGATTCATCGGCGGACGATTTGTCCGTATCTTCAAAAAGATGTATCCAGAAATTAAAGTTATAGGGATAGACGTAAAGAAGGGCGGTGACAGCTCGAACATATTTTATAAATGCTCTATTGTCGACGAAAATAAGATTAATAATATCTTTAAAAAATATAAACCGGATTATGTTTTTCATTTTGCTGCGATTCCGCGCGTGTCATATTCCGTTTTACATCCTGCCGAGACAACGCTTATTAATATTTACGGCACGGCGCTTCTTTTGGAAAAATCGCGAGACGTCGGCGTAAAGCGTTTTATATTTTCTTCATCATCATCCGTGTATGGAGGCGCAAAAAAACTTCCTACAAAAGAAAATGAAAATCCGCCGAACCCGCGCTCGCCATATGCGGCGCACAAATATCTCGGAGAAATTCTTTGCCGTCAGGCGTCAGAACTTTATGGACTTGATACAGTCTCGCTCCGTTATTTCAACGTGTACGGTCCCGGGCAATATGGAGACGCGCCATATTCAACAGTGGCATCCGCATGGCTTGAGGCCATGTATTTCCCAAAAAGCGATCGGGTTGCGTATATTGAGGGGAATGGAAAGCAATCGCGCGATTTTTCGTACGTAGACGACGTTGTTCGGGCAAATATAGGTGTTATGAAGCATAATGGCAGGTTTAGCGGGGAGGTATTCAACATAGGAGCCGGCGCTCGAACCGATTTGCGGAAAGTTTATCGTCTTATTGAGAAATTTTCCGGAAGAAAGCTCAAAATGGAAAGGCGAAAACCGCGTCTAGGCGATGTGCGGCATACGCAAGCCGATATTTCCAAGGCAAAAAGATGGTTTCGCTTCAAACCTGAAGTGTCGTACGAGAAAGGGCTTCAAGAAATGGTGCGCTGGTTTATTAACAGGAAAAAATAAGTACAATATCAGTATGAATGTTTCCAATATATCTTTTGACGCCGATAATTTTGTTCGCGACAATCAGTATCCGCTTTCATTTTCGGGCTATTCAAAGATTGGTTTGAAACTTTGGTGTATTGATTGTCGGTCGTCCGATTCGGACGACAAAAAACGAAACATTGCGATACCGGGTTCGCGGCTTGGGCTTGTAATGGACACGCTTGGAGCATTCACACTTCTTCGCGGAAAAGGGAAACACGCAACTCTTGCACCTAAAGAAGCGGTGAAAGCGGTTGAGCGTTCGCTTGGTGCGGTTTATTTTCACACGGACGTAAAGTGCGTTAAGAATCGCGGAGCCGCATGTGGAGGATGCGGACATTGCAACGGCGCTCTCGTAGAGCCTGTGAAATATTTATTCTCGGAGAGCGATGCAAAATATTTTATTGAGAAATGGCTCGCGAATATAAAACAAAATTTAAAAACGTTTGGAGTAAAACCATCGGTGTATAAAGGTCGTCACGACGCGCGCAGTTTTTATTATTGAGAGCTTGGATGTTGGTTTACCGTCGGTGGGAAAATTCGGAGTGCGCGCGTACATTTATCATAACGAATTCCCTGAAATGTTTTTGAAACCCATCGAACGCGAAATTTCTCCGCTTCTGTCGTCCCACGCGCACAGCGCGAATGAAGAAGAACTTTTGGCCGCACTTTTAGAGTCGTCGCGCGAATGCTTAGCAGTGACGATCCAAAAACATTCGCTCACATTGCCGAAATTTGTCGTGTGGCGGGCGCCTGAGATTTCCATAGGTCCCGCATAATTATTTTTATGAATTCAAAACAAAGATCTATAATATTTATCGGCGCAGTCGCGATTGCGCTCGCCGCACAGTATATTATATTTTCAAAAAACACCGCGCCGATTTTAGAAAAGGTTGAGCCGGTTTCCGCAAAATACGCTTATATTACAATGGGAAATGCCAGCTTAACTGCAGAGGTTGTAAAGACAACAGATGAAGTGAAGCTTGGTCTAAGCGGTAGAGAAGGTTTATTGCCGGATACAGGCATGTGGTTTGACTTCGGTACGGAAAATTTATGGGGAATTTGGATGAAGGATATGAAATTTCCGATAGATATCGTTTGGTTTGATAAAAATCTCGAAATTATCACTGTCGAAAAGAATATTTCTCCTAAAACATTCCCGAATATATTTTACCCGTCGCGTGATGCGTCATATGTGCTCGAACTTCCGGCCGGAACTGTGGAAAAGTACAAAATTGGAGTCGGAAATCGCGCTTTTGTCCGATAAATAGTTTTGAAGCGCGCAAGAAAATATTTTTCCGACGGAAAACCACCCACACGCCGCCATACTTTTCTGACGGGCACCTTTACACGACAATTATTTCGTGCGTTTCATTGCTTGCACGCCTGTTTCCCACTTTCATTCCGCTGTGCGAGGAGTAAAATGATAAGGCGTTATTTTTAAAAATAATTTTCACAAAGATGGTAAAAGTTGCAAAGGAACTCGGCATTGTGAAGCAGGTACAGAAGCGTGACGGGTCAATTGTTGCGTTTGATGTCCAAAGAATTGCGAACGCGATCCACAAATCGATGCTTTCTACGGGCGAGGGGTCTGTAAACGAAGCAGAGCTCGTCGCTGGCAAGGTGTATGCCGAACTTTTGCGCATCACGAAGAAGCATAAAAACTTTATTCCGACCGTTGAAGGTATTCAGGACACCGTTGAAAAGGAGCTTATTTTGTCGGACTATGTAAAAACAGCAAAATCTTATATTTTATACCGAGAAAAACGTTCAAAGCTCCGCGAAAAAGGTCTTCAGGTTCCGGAAAAAGTGCGGCGCCTTGCTTCAGAGAGCAAAAGACATTTCAGAAACACACTAGGAGAGTTTGTGTACTATCGTTCATACTCACGATGGATAGAGGAAGAGAACAGGCGAGAAACATGGGTTGAAACTGTTGATCGATACATCGCATTCATGCGAGAGAATCTCGGAAAGAAGTTAAAAGATGCGGAGTACAAAGAAGTTCGCGAGGCAATTTTAAATCAAGAAGCGATGCCGTCAATGCGGCTCCTGCAATTCTCCGGAAAAGCGGCGCGAACTACTAATGTATGCGCGTACAATTGCAGTTACATCGCGCCGGAAAGTTTTCAAGACCTCGCAGAAATAATGTATGTGTCAATGTGCGGAACTGGCGCGGGTTGGTCCGTTGAAAGTCAGAACGTACAGAAGTTTCCGCAGATAAGATTACAGGTAGGTAAAAAATTAGCGGCGCATAAAATAGATGACAGCAAAGAGGGGTGGTGTGATGCATTTGTGCTTGGAATGAAAACATGGAGCGATGGAAATGATATTGATTTTGATTTTTCAATGTTGCGTGCGGCGGGAGCGCGTTTGAAAACGATGGGAGGGAAATCATCCGGTCCGGATCCTTTGCGCCGCCTGCTTTCTTTCACGCGCGAAACTATGATAAAGAAACAGGGGAGACGCCTTTCAAATATAGACGTTCACGACATTATCTGCATGATCGGAGATTGCGTAGTTTCCGGCGGTGTCCGCCGCAGCGCAATGATCTCACTTTCGGATCTTGATGATGAAGAAGTATTGCACGCCAAAGACGGACAGTTTTATATGACTCATCCGCACAGGAGTCTTGCGAATAATTCTGCAGTGTATCTTTCTAAGCCGACAACCGAGCAATTTATAGAAGAATGGATTGCTCTTATTAAGTCGCGGTCAGGCGAGCGCGGTATTTTCAATCGTGGGGGGCTTGTTAAGCAGCTGCCGGAGCGACGTTTAAAAGTTTTACGCGAATATAAGGGGTATTTTGATTCAAACGGCAGCCTTATCGGCTCAATCGGCACGAATCCGTGCGCGGAAATAATCTTGCAGTCAAAGCAATTCTGTAATTTGTCGGAAATCGTGGCACGCGCCGAGGATACAGAGGCAAGTTTGCTCAAGAAAATGCGCGTGGCGGTCATTTTGGGCACGTATCAGTCGTCTTTGACCCACTTTCCATACCTTTCCAAGCAATGGAAAGAGCGTTGCGATCGAGAACGCCTTCTTGGCGTTTCCATAACGGGACAGTGGGACTGTCCCGTGGTTCAGCAAGCTCGAGTGCTTGAAAAATTACGCAAAGAGTCGATTAAAATCAATCGGGTGTATGCGAAGAGGTTCGGAGTTAATGCATCAACAGCGATAACGTGCGTTAAGCCGTCAGGCACATTGTCCCAAATGGTTGATTGTTCTTCAGGAATGCACCCGCGCCACTCTCCGTTCTACATTCGACGCATACGTATCAGTGTAACGGACGCGCTTTTCAAAATGCTTCGCGATCAAGGTGTTCCGTATCACCCTGAAGTTGGTCAGACGGCAGAAAATGCGACAACCTATGTTTTGGAGTTTCCGGTTAAAGCCCCTAGGGGTTCAATTTTCAAGGATGATATTTCAGCGCTAAAACAGCTTGAGCATTGGAAACTTGTGAAGACAAATTACACAGAGCATAATCCTTCCGTTACAGTGTCAGTTGGAGACAATGAATGGATCGGAGTTGCTAATTGGCTGTATGAGAATTGGGAAATCGTCGGAGGTCTTTCGTTTCTCCCGCGCGACAATCATGTCTATCGCCTTGCACCGTATGAGGCGATAGATGAAAAACGGTACAATGAACTGATGAAGCGCTTCACGCATATCGATTACTCGAAAATTATTACGTACGAAAAGCGCGACGAAACCGAAATGAAAAAAGAGTTGGCGTGCGCGGCGGGGGTGTGTGAAATCGTTTAGTATATTGCCCACGGAAAAACCGCCCGAGGGCGGTTTTTCCGTGGTTGCAAATGCTTAATCCAGTACCAAGTTTGCCACAAACGAAGTAACCGTTCGCACGAATTATATTTGGCATCGGTTATATTTTGCTGACCCGAAAGGTTGAGCAAGTCTATAAGCACCTACGAGATGCTTTCGTCCGAAAGGATGCAAACAGGTTTAAGCACTTTCTCGAGGGCGGCAGTAGAGAGGAAAGTATAGAATGTCTGCGGGAATGTGGTTTCTCGGAGAAAGATATTGAAACTATCTTTAAGTTAATGTCTGAAAACGGTGAGTAACGACACCATACACTTATTTGTCACGGTCGTGACAAATAAGTGTATGGTGTGAAATCCAGTGTTTTATGTGGGTGACCCTAATGTGATTCCGCGCGGGTAAACGTTGAAAACGCGACCATCGCAAGGACAGCGAAAATTGCGGCTTGGATAATTGGTCGGCATGGCAACTTTACAAAGTTACCTTGTCCACAGTCAAGTTGTAAAATTCGTATGGCCCTGCTATTATGTCGCCATGTCTACGTGGATACAGGATAAGCGTAAATTGGCGGGGCTCTCGCAGGGAGAAGTGGCAAAAAGTCTGGGTATCTCACGGCCAACCTATGCCAAGCTTGAGCAGGGGGGAACCAAGCCGACAGAACAGCAAAAAGCGATTTTGGCGCAACTTTTTGCTATGTCTTTACAGTTAATTGAAAAGCGCTCGTCCGAGAAAGAGATTTCTGGCGATATTGAGATTCGAGAAGTCCCAAAAGAAAACACCAAGAAATTCAAAGAGGTCTTGTTGTATATTCTTGGCAAAATCGGCGGGCGCCCAAATATCGGGCAGACCGTTCTCTATAAGTTGTTGTATTTCATTGATTTTGATTACTATGAGAAATTTGAAGAGTCGCTTATCGGCGCCACGTATATAAAAAATACCTACGGTCCGACACCTGTGTCTTTTGCGAAAATAGTACGGCAGATGGAAGCGGAACATTCACTGGTTGAAGTAAAAAACAAATATTTTGAGAAGGACCAGACAAAATACTTGCCCGCGAGAGAGCCGGATGTTTCCGTGTTGTCTGGGCAAGAGTTGAGACATATTGACGAAGAGCTTGAACGTTTGGCGCACAAAAATGCTAGACAGTTATCGGAGCTATCTCACATTGACACGCCGTGGCGCGTCGCTAAGGACAAAGGAGTTTTGGATTATGAGTATGTATTTTACCGGCCGGAGGAAACCTCGGTGAGAGAGTATGAACCGCTTTGAGTGTTTATCGGAGTATGAAAAAGAACTAAAGCGGCTCTCGTGGAAGTTTCGGAGCTTAGTTGACGACCTTGCGCGCTTAAAGCTCCTTATTGATACCTGTCCGACAGGTATCGGCAGGAATTTTACTATTGTTCATCGGGAGAACGGATTGGATGTGGTGAAAGCTCGGGTTGCGTGTAAATACCTTAAGAAACGGTCACTACGCCTCATCTACGCGTATGAGAGAGAGATTTTTTGCTTTACCTATATTGAGCTATACCATAAAGGAGAAAAAGAAAACGAAGACAGGGAACGTATCAAGAAGTGGCTGAAAGAGAGGAGGAACTAATTCTAATCAAGGTTGAGCCCCTCACACATCATTTGATGTGTTGCAGGATATCATATGAAAAACTCCGCTTTCGCGGGGTTTTTCATAGTATACGTTGTGCCTATAAGCCGAATTCTGTCGGTCGCTTTTTCAAGCGAACGGATAGCCATTTATCTAGGATGTATGTTGCCACACACCTCAAGCGGCACTCCTAAGCTCTCGCAAGCGAGAGCTCGGCTCGGCCTTGCAGCCGGGTAAGGATTTAGCCGTTTCACTTCTTCTATTATTGTTAGAAGAACTCGCCCCAGTGAAATAGCTTTCGCATTTCACGGGGCGGTCGCTCGCTTTCGCTCGCGACCGTCTCTGTTCGCACCTCGCACCTTTCGGTGGGCGGGCGTTACCCCCATGAGCATCGCTTGCGCGATGCTTGGGCCCACTCGCACAAGGCGAGTTTGGGCGCTACCTTTTTAACCTCGCTTTCGCGAAGTAGCAGTTCGGACTTTCCTCCGAGCTCTCGCAAGCGAGGGCTCGGCGGCTATCCGGCACAGCGCGAAATGCATTCTACCACTATTTTAATTGCGTTTCAATATCAAGAGATTTCTATTGAAACGCGGAGCTAAGCGGTATATACTGTTGGATACGTTAAATAATTTTAATAGCACCATTTCTTTATGTCTTTATGGAAAAGCTCAAAGTAAGGATTGAGGAATCAATAGACCAAGCGTCTCGGCTTGAGAACATTGCATATTATATCCTGTTAGCTACCGCATTCTTATTGCCAATATTTTTCATTCCGTCCGCCGCGTTCCAGTTTCAATTCAGCAAAGCCGTATTTGTTTCGCTTGCCGTTCTCGTTGCGGTTGCTTTGTGGCTTATAGCGCGTTTGAAGGACGGAAGGTATCCTATTCCGAACAATCTGGTATTTTGGGGATCGGGACTTGTGCTCATCGTGATACTGATATCCGCCCTTTCGTCTATTTCATTGCGGGCGTCGTTTATAGGACAGGGATTTGAAACAGGCACGTGGGCAAGCACTGCCGTATTCTTTTTAATGCTATTTTTGTTTGCAACCCTATTCCGCCCGAAAGAACGCGTGTTCTATCTTTACCTTACGATGTTTGCATCGTGTCTCATCATTGTGCTTTTCCACGCACTCCGCTTTGCGCTTGGGTCCGCCTTCATGAGTTTTGGTATTTTTACAGACATTACCTCCAATTTAATCGGCAAGTGGAACGATTTAGGGATATTCTTTGCTCTTATAACCATACTTTCGCTTATCACTGTTGAGCTTGTGCAGCTCACTCGAGCCTTCAAGGCATTGTTGTGGGTTGTGTTTTCTCTTTCGCTTCTATCTCTTACTATTGTGAACTTCCGAACGCTTTGGTATGCGCTCGCATTCTTCAGCATTCTCTATTTCGTTTACGCATATGCATACAAGCGATTCTTTAAAGGGTCTGAAATTCAAACAGAGCCGGCAACGGCGGATGATTCTATGCCGGTGATTTCATCCGGTAGGGCGGGATGGAGAAAAGTCAGACGAGGTAGCGTCGCAGCCGCTCTTCTTGTCGTGCTTTCTTTGATATTTCTCATTGATAATTACACGACTAATAGGCCAATAGGAACTTGGGTGGCCGATAAATTTAAAGTTTCTTATCTTGAAGTGCGCCCTAATTGGTCATCAACGCTTGAAATTGCTGGAAAGACGCTTAAGAGCAATCCTGTTTTCGGAGCAGGCCCGAATCGTTTCGTGAATGAGTGGCTATTATACAAACCAGATGGCATCAATGAAAGCGTTTTTTGGGATACTGATTTCTCTTCCGGCATCGGATTGTTGCCGACACAACTCGTGACAAGCGGAGTGGCCGGATTCATCGCGTGGGCTCTTCTTATTCTTTCGATCGCCTATATCGGCATTCGAGCGCTTTTGAGCCCTGTAACAGACAAGCTTCTTCGATATCTTTCCGTTTCTTCTTTTTTTGCTTCAGCATTCCTTTGGACTTTTTTCATTTTTTACATCCCGAGTACCGTCATTTTGTCTTTCACATTTCTGTTCACCGGTATTTTTTTGGCGTCGCTCTATAACGAGCGTCTTCTTAGGCCGAAAACTATCTCATTTTCCGATGAGCCGAAGATAGGGTTTGTTTCGGTACTAGTCCTCACAGTTCTATTGGTTATCGTGGTGACGCTTTCTTACGCTTTCGGAAAAAAGTTCATTGCATCGGCATATTTTCAGAAAGCGGTCAACGAGATTAATACTTCAGGAAATCTTGAGAGGACAGAGCAATATGTTACACGCGCGCAATTTATCTCAAAAAGTGATCTTTATGATCGCCTGCTAACCGAGATTTCTCTCTCTAAGCTAAACACGCTTCTTGCAAATACTCCTGCTTCTGCGTCCAGCAATCAGGAACAATTAACTAAGTTTCAGGCGGAGTTTCAATCGCTTCTTGGCGACGCCTTGCGTTATGCGCGCGAGGCAACGGAGCTAGACGGAACAAATTACCAGAATTGGGAAAGTTTGGGACGGGTATATGAATCAGTTGTGCCGCTAAAGATTGATGGCGCTTATGAAAGCGCACTGCAGGCATATGAGAAGGTACTTGCATGGAACCCGCAAAGCCCGAGAGCTTACCTCACGAATGCTCGTCTAGAGCAGGCGCGCAACAATAACGCGAAAGCGAAAGACGAAATTAATAAGGCATTGGCGCTGAAAGGCAATTATACCGAGGCGGTGTTCGTACTTTCGCAGATTCAAGTAGCAGAGGGCAACGTGCGCGACGCCATAGCCGGTGTTGAATCTATAGCGGCTATTTCACCGAACAATACAACGATATTCTTCCAGCTTGGTTTGTTGAAGTATAACAATCGGGATTATCGAGGAGCCGTTACTGCGCTCGAGCGCGCCGTCGTTTTGACGCCTTCGTATTCCAACGCGAAATATTTTCTTGGGCTGTCTTATAACAAACTCGGCATGACAACGAAGGCACTTACGCAATTCAACGACATACTGACCTTAAATCCGGGAAACGCAGAAGTTCCGATAATGATAGAAAACATTAAAGCCGGGAAAGATCCGTTTGCAAGTATCGGCGCAGTAAAGCCGGAGAGCCGAGATTCGCTTCCGGTTGAAGAGGAAAAAGTTGAAGATAAATAAATAGTTCAGTATATTCTCTCAATCAGTAATGGAGTAAATGGTAAAGAGATTATTCACAGCGCTTGGTCGAGAGATAAAGGGATTGCATGAGGCCGCATACCTACTGGGGGTTTTTGCAATTCTCTCGCAGGTTCTTGCTCTTGTCCGCGACAAGCTGCTGGCTTATACGTTTGGCGCGAGTTCCGCACTCGATGTCTATTACGCCGCGTTCCGTATCCCGGACATTATCTTTGTTTCTATAGGTTCTTTAGTTTCCGCATCAGTACTTTTGCCGTATTTCACGGAGCGTTTCTCAAAAAGTAACGAAGAAGGGAAGCATTTTTTTGATTCAATATTTTCTATGTTCTTAGTTTGCGTAATCATTGCATGCGCAATCGCGTTTTTGGTTATGCCGACGTTTTTGCGAAATTTTATCCCCGGGCTTTCAGAAGGGCAATACTACACGGATCTCATTGCGTCTGCGCGCATCATGCTCCTGTCTCCAATTCTCCTTGGTCTATCGAATCTATTTTCAAGCGTTACCCAGATGCGCAGGCGATTCCTTGTCTTTGCGGCAAGTCCTCTCGTCTACAACATAGGCATAATTTTTGGAGTTTTGGTTTTCTACCCGACGTTGGGACTTTCCGGTCTTGCGTGGGGTGTTGCGCTCGGAGCGCTAATGCATGTTGGAATACAGCTGCCTTTCATGGCGCACTCGAATCTTCTGCCGCGTTTTCAATTTGGATTTGAATGGACGCGGATCAAAAGTGTCGTTGTAACAACCTTTCCGCGCACGCTCACGCTTGCCGCGAACCAAATTGCGTCGTTTTTCCTCGTATCTCTCGCGTCGCTCATGGGAGGCGGTTCGATCTCGGTATTTTCTCTCGCGTTCAATTTACAATCGGTCCCGCTTACGATTATAGGCGCAAGCTATTCCTCCGCGGTTTTCCCCGCGCTATCCAAGCATTATGTTGACGGTGACAAGACGGCATTTGTGCAGAAGATGGTCTCTGCGTCGCGCCATATCATTTTCTGGACGGTGCCTATGATTGTATTGTTTATCGTGCTTCGCGCGCAGATTGTCCGCGTCATCTACGGCGCTGGACAATTCGATTGGAACGACACGCGCTTGACGGCCGCGGCACTCGCCCTTTTCATAATTTCTGCAGTTGGACAGTCGCTAGTGACGCTATTTGTGCGCGCATATTACGCGCAAGGCAAGACCAAAAAACCCCTTCTTGTAAATATTGTTTCCGCCGTCTCAACCGTAGCTATTGGGTATGGGCTTACTTGGGCGTTCACGCATGTATCGCTGTTCTCATATTTTATCGAGGATTTGTTGAAGGTTTCGGGGCAGGCGGGAACGGCAGTGCTTGCTCTGCCTATTGCCTTCACGCTCGGCATACTTTTGAATACGTATCTATTGTGGCGAATGTTCGAAAAAGATTACGCGGGCTATTCAAGGCCAGTACTTGCAACGTTTTATCACAGTTTTTCTGCGTCGGTAATTATGGGGTATGTCGCGTTTTTGGGATTGCGTTTGTTCAGTTTCTTTTCGCTTCAAAGTGTTTTGGGTCTGTTTCTTCAAGGATTATGTGCAGGAATTCTTGGGATTATAGTTGGCACTATCGTATTGATTTTGTTGCGCAACGAAGAAATCGCCGAGGTGTGGCGTACGTTACACCGAAAGATCTTGGGAGCGAACGT
>CAYJSB010000023.1:0-6147 GCA_964372805.1 uncultured Candidatus Saccharibacteria bacterium
TTTCCAACCAAAAGCACTAGGTACTAACTCCGCGCTATAGCGCATAGTTAGTACATATTGACTAGAACGACTGATTGGGGTAATATTTCTCTAAACGTTCGTCCTAATTCATTACGGAATTTTCATTCAACAGAAATACATTATGAGCACCATTAAGACAATCTTAGTTCTCCTCGGCACATTTGGGACTTTCGCCGTCGCGTTTCTCTTCTTTGTTATCACAGAATCAGTACCAGCGCTTGAGAAAAGATGGCAAAAAAAACAAACGCTGACTCTCAACCTCACAGGAATCGCACTCATGGTCGTCGGGATGGTCGTTGCGCTCATCTTCCGAGGTTCTTTAGCGCTCCACTAAAAACCATCGCACCAAAAGCCGGGCTCTGTGCTCGGCTTTTTTCTTTTCCGCGTGAATCCGCGTTTAATCTGCGTAAATCCGCGAAGCGGCGCTATCGGAGGTACTTCTGCTTGTTTGCCACGTGTTCGTCGTGCGTTACGGCGTAGTGCATCGTGCCATTTTTGTCAGACAAAAAGAAATAATACTTGCTTTCAATCGGCGTAAGCGCATCCAAAATCGCCTCAAGTCCCGGACTAGAAATAGGAGTTGGGGTAAGACCTTTGTACTTATAAGTATTGTAGGGATCATCTACCTGTAAATCATCAAGTGTCAACTGAAATGTATTTTTGCCGTTTATATACTGAAATGCGGCATCTATCTGGAGAGGCATACCTTCATCTATTCGCTTCCAGAGAATCCCGGCTATCATTCTTCGCGTCTGGACAAGCCGCGCCTCTTCCTCCAGATACGATGCCATCTTTATGACATCATCTAGAGGTCTGCCAAAACTGCGCAGTTCGTTTTGAACAGCCGTGATTTTGGTATCAAAATTCTTTCTCATTGTTTCAAATACTTCTTTAGGCGGCGCTGTCGGCAAAAAATAATACGTATCCGGGAATAAATAACCTTCCTCGGATTTCGCGATATCTATAAATTTATCCTTATCAAATTCAGGCAATTTTTGATATGCAAGCTCCGCTATCTGAAATATATTGCTGCCTTCCGGAACCGTGAGAATAATCGGCATTAAACCGAATATCCCGTTGGATATGCGGTATGCCATAGTTACCAAGCTTTTCGGTTCAGAAAAATAATACATGCCCGACAATACGCCATTGCCGGGATTAAATATCTTCACAAACACCTTAAATAAAAAGGGCGATGATATTGCACTCTGGTCTTCCAAATACTTTGCTATTTCGCTTATGGTCGCGTTCTCTCTTACCGTTAGAATGCTATTTTCAGGGAAAGAATTCGGGGCACGGATAACAGCCAATAAAAAAACCGCAGTAACTATCAAAACTCCTATTAAAATATTTCGCAGACGCGGATACGCTCGCCAAATCGAAAGCAAGCGGGAAATCCGAAAATAGTAATGGTGTTGCTGCATAATCGTTAAATCGGCAAATTCGGCGGAGCTTCCGAGCGGCGTGATTCAATGCGCGAAAGCGTCGGTGTTCGTGCAACCCGTCCCGGGAAGTGATAAAGCGTCGCCAATTCCTCCGTCGTCAAAATAAACGGCTTGCAGCGATAATTTTTGAAAGGAATCTGAAAACCAGAGCGCAATTTATACGCTCGCAGCATTTTTCTTTCTATCGATGTTCTGCGAATGCGCTTGAAATCGAGCCACGGATAGTCGAAATCAGAAAACAGCCCAAGCTTGAAACCATTTAAATAATTTGAACTGAATTGCCTCCAAACGCCTATAAGCCCGGGGATTGAAGAAGGTTCAGGGCCTCTATCCGGCTTAGATGTTATGTAAAACGCGCGAATAATCGTATCAAAAGCGTGCTTTCCAATGCTTCTTTCTATCGCTTCAATTTTTGCGCTTTCCCCCTTCGTCATAATGCCAAATACGCCGGGTTCGCCTATACCGGCTTCTTTTCTGATACGCGCAATTTCATTCTTTGCTTCCACAGTCCAGTCTGGGACCGGAATGAGATGCCCTTGTATAAGTCCGCGTTTGACATGACCTTGAACCAAAATCTGTATCCAAACTTGTTCGTGGGCTTGAAGTGATCCGAGAAATTCAAGTACTGCCGTTATCGGGTCTACCTTCATTGGTTCCTCGGTGTTTTCTCTATCTAATCCATAATCAACATATGTTTTTATGGGATAAACGTCTTTCTCGGTCAGCTTGAAATACGTCGCCCACATGAAGTAACGCGACAAATCGTGCACGATAGGTGCCGTATAATCCTGAGTCTCATAAATCTCGGTGTCTGGGTATTGCGCGTACAGCTGTGCCTCAACGATATTTCTATATTTATCCATTCCCCATATAAAAAATCTGACTTGCCCGCCGATAGAAACAAGCTCGAGCGAAAACCACGGCTGAACCTTTCCAAGCCAATAACCTTCGATATAGTGAGAGGCCGGCTTCTGCCAAAGGGCGTGGAGAAATGTTTCCATCGCAAGCGGGGTTTTTTCGATTTCTCTCGGCAGCTTTATTTCAACTAAAAAGATTTTTTGAGAATTAATAAAGTCCAACCGAATATAATTCAGCCAGACCTTGATAAAAATTGCGCCGAGTGCAAACGGAAGCCAGTAATACGCATAGTCGGCAAGGAAACCGCTAATGATCGAAAGAAACTCGTAACTTTTTACAATCGGTTCTAAAAATGCGTTAAACATGTCTTAATCATACTACATCTGTGCTTTCATTCAAAAACAAGGAGCGCCATTTCAGAAAAATGGCGCTCCTTGCAATAATATCGATTATTTTACGCTACAATCGAGTACTTCCCTTCTTTGTCCTTCTTGAAATATTTCTGATTCTGAAGATTGACGATTATGGTGTTTTCTTTGACATATCGCTCTTTTAAAACCTTATCTATCACATCATCTTTCGTCATCGGGCCATGCTTTTCGATTAGTTTTCGTATTACGTCGCGCACTACGCCGGAGACATATCCCCATTCCGAAAGCGCGTATAATCCCCTGCCAACGAGTACGAAGCGCGAGTCTTTGATCAGCTCGTTGTGGGTTGTCGCAACATGCGCTTTCTTGCCGAATATTTCAGTGATAAATTTCGCTACGTCCCGAAAATGAATAGGCGAGCCGTGGCGTCGAAGAACAAGAAACGCATAATCACGCATACCCTTGGCGCGAATATTTGAGGAGGTCGCCAGACCCCATTCACCGAGCGGATTTTTGCCGATGACTTTCGTCATAGAAAGCCATCGTTTCAAAATCTCTTCATTTTTATACGTCTCGGATACATCTTTCAAATGTTCCAAAAAAGCGGCCACCATTTCAGATTCCGGAATTATGTCATCATCTTTCAAGCTATTGTAAAGCTTATGAAGAGATTCGTGGACCTTTTTTGAGAGTTCCTGATCAACATGCCATCTGTGATGAAAGGTCTCGTCTTCTTTTTCCTTGAAAAAGGCCTCGCCTAACACCAGCATAAACATCACGTAGTGTTGGAAGCTTTTATCCTTTCCCAAATGCTCCAGAAGATCCTTTTCCGCCAAAACCCCGCCAAGAGAATGGATGAGCTTTTCCAACTCCTCAAACGCCGGTTTCTCTTTCTTATAAACTTCGGACTTCCTAATATTATTTAAAGCGTAATTTTCAATCTGTCGAACGCGCTCACGAGTGATTCCATAGCGTCTTCCAATGGATTCGAGGGTGGAACGAGCCGGGCTTTTGCCGAGACCGTAGCGTGCAATGATCACGTCTCGGGCGCGCTCAGGCAAAACAGCGATAAGTTTTTTAACAACTTGCTTGGGCTTTATCTTTAAAGAAATCATGTTTGATGAAATATTTATAATGTATTAAGCTACCCCCTCGTTCTCGTAATATCCATTTTGCACGACACCAAGATATTGTCAAGCCCCGTTAGAGACAAGGCGCGGTCTCTGTGGTATTTCATGCAAACGGAACTGTATTAACCAAAGTATCCCCTCATTTTTTACTCTTCCCATTCATTCGCGACCGCGGTCTCTAACGGGGCAAGTATACGTTGACAAACTGCGTATTGCAAGAGGAATTAAAGGACAATGTTCAAAATCTTCCCTTTAACGTAGACTATCTTTCGCGGTTTATTAACCCCAATCCATTTAGCAAGTTTGGGTGAAGCAAGACTTTTGTCAAGAGCTTCGTGTTCGGACGCATCAGGTGAAATCGCGATAGTTCCGCGAGTTTTTCCGTTTACCTGCACGGCAACTGTGACTTCAGCCCACTTTATAGCATCTTTGTTGTACGAAGGCCACGCGGTTTCGTGAATTGACCCATTGCCATTCGTCTTATTCCATAATTCCTCCGATATATGCGGCGCAAACGGTGCCATAAGCTGTATAAACGCTTTAAAAACGGACTCCGGAATAGCCTCTTGTTTTCCCAGCAAATTAGCAAATATCATAAGCTGGCTGATAGCCGTATTAAACTTGAACCCCGCAATATCCTCGGTAACTTTTTTAATCGTTTGGTTCAGCTCCGTTTCAAATTGCTTGCTCCCGACTTTGGACTTTTGACTTTCAACTTTCGACTGAATTCTCCAAACTCTTTCAATAAATCTACGCGCACCTACAAGATTATCGGTATTCCAACTAATCGCCTGATCAAATGGGCCCATGAACATTTCGTAGACTCGTAACGAGTCCGCTCCGAATCGCTCTACCACGTCGTCGGGGTTTATCACGTTTCCCCACCGCTTGGACATCTTGCGCCCGTCTTCGCCCATAATAAGTCCCACGTGCTGTAACTTTTTGAACGGTTCGGGTTGTGAGACGAATCCTTCGTCATACAAAAACCGATGCCAAAAGCGCGCGTAGATAAGATGTCGAGTCGCATGCTCCGCCCCGCCGACGTAGAAATCAACGGGAGACCAGTATTTTTCTTTTTTGGCGTCAACAAACCGCGTTTTATTCTTCGAATCCATATAACGGAGGTAATACCAACACGAACCTGCCCACTGGGGCATTGTGTTCGTCTCGCGCTTCCCTTTGCCGCCGCATTTCGGACATTTTACATTCACCCACTGCGGAATCGCGGCAAGCGGCGACTCGCCGGTGCCCGTTGGCTCATACGATTTTACGTTCGGTAATTTAACAGGTAAATCTTCTACCGGAACCGCCATCCAGCCGGGGTTTAATTTCTCACCAACATTCTCCCCTATTCCGCGTTTTTTCCGCGTTAGGTCAGCGTTTGTCCGCGCCGCGCAGTGTTCGCAGAACACGAGCGGGATGGGCTCGCCCCAGTAGCGCTGGCGCGAAAATACCCAGTCGCGAAGTTTGTATTTCGTCACCATTTTCCCACCGACAAAATCCGTTATTTTCTTCTGTGCTTCCTCACTCATCATCCCGCTGAACGTTCCGGAGTTGGTGAGTTTTCCGCTTCCTACAAATGCGTAATTACCCTTCAGGTATCTTTCCAGCCCAAGAACGTTATAACGGTGCGTAATCTGACGGAGCAGTTCATCAGCGGTAAGCCAACACGCCTCGTGCTTTTCTTTTTCTTCTGTGGAAAGCGATTGTGCTTGCTCATTGGTAACTTCCAGAAGCACTGGCTGGTCTAAGCGCTCACGCCAGACATCTTTATTCTCCGCAAAGAAATGCGATTCTATCGTGCCGCCAAGTAGTGATATTGCCCGTGTCTGATACCCCGTCTCTTCCAACACCTCCCGTTCAGCAGCTTTCATCGGTGATTCGTTTCCATCAATACCGCCGATTGGAACAGACACCCACTTCAGTTTTTTCCATAAAAGGGAGAGAAATTTCCTGTCACTCTTTCGGTACACAATGGCTGATACGGTTTTTCTGAATTCAGCACCTTTGTGCGGTTTGCCTTCAACAGGCAAAACCACGTCTCGTATCGGCAGATTATATTTCTTTGCAAACTGCCAATCTCGCTCGTCGTGCGCTGGCACGGCCATGATGGCGCCGGTTCCATAGCTGGCAAGCACGTAATCGGCGATGAAAATCGGGATTTCTTCATTGTTTGCCGGATTAATCGCCTTGATTCCTTTGAGCTCAACGCCGATTTTTGCTCGCACTGAACCTGTCGAAGTGTCTCTTTCCTCCGCCGTCCTTTCAATCTCGGCTTTCTTTTTGCTTTGTTCGATATATCGAACAACTTCATCCCAATTT
>CAYJSB010000023.1:6247-10787 GCA_964372805.1 uncultured Candidatus Saccharibacteria bacterium
ACAAGATACGTCGCGCCGAAGAGCGTATCCGCCCGAGTTGTAAATACTTCAATTTCGCCTAACTTTTCCGCGTTAATCTGCGTTTTATCCGCATTTGTCCGCGTTGCGACAAGCGCGAATTTAATGAGCGCGCCGTCGCTGCGTCCTATCCAGTTGCGTTGAAGTTCCTTAATAGACTCCGGCCAGTCAAGTTTCTCAAGCCCTTCCAAAAGCTTTTCCGCATAATCGGTAATTTTAAGCACCCACTGCCGCATCGGTTTCTTTTCAACGGGCGTCCCACATCGCTCGCATCGTCCATCTTCCACATCTTCATTCGCAAGCCCTGTTTTGCATGACGGGCACCAGTTTATCGGCTCGTTAGATTCATATGCCAAACCCGCCTTGAACAACTGCAAAAAAATCCACTGCGTCCATTTGTAGTATTTTGGGTCTGTTGTGTTTATTTCGCGAGACCAATCATAGTCAAGCCCGATCTGCTCGAGTTGTTTCTTGAATTTCTTAACGTTTTGAGCAACAGCGACAGACGGGTTCGTTTTTGTTTTAAGCGCATAGTTCTCCGCCGGTAATCCGAAAGCGTCAAAACCCATCGGATGCAGTACTGAATATCCCTGCATTCGCTTGAACCGCGAATAAATATCAGTGGCTATATAGCCCTTAGGATGGCCGACGTGCAAACCCTCGCCGGAGGGGTACGGGAACATGTCCAGCACATAGAACTTTTTCTTGCCGTAATGCTCGCTCGTCCTGTAGATGCCGGATTTCTGCCAGTGTGTGCGCCACTTCTTCTCAATTTTTTTATGGTCGTAGTTCGTTGACATTCCATACATTATATGCAAAATTCACCGTTGGACAAGAACCGACTGACTTCGAGCTTAATGGCGGTATCAATGTCAAAAAACGCAACCGAGGGACATGTTTTTAACCTTTCCCTTATAACGTACTTTGTCGCGTACTTCGCTCCGACAAATCGAGAGCCCGATGTATACGAGAGATTCGGAGATCTTGCAGAAGCTCTCCAGAAACCGATCGGGGAACGATACCCCAAGGTGATACCGCCCTTCAAGGCACACCTGAAGGTACTGCTCACGAGTACCGACAACGGTTTAGCTTCAACGGAATTCCGTTCCGAAGCAAAAACAAAACTCATCGAGCGTCTAACTGCTATACGCGGCGCCCCGCTTGAAAAAGCGGCTTAACTTTGCACCCAACCGACCACTAACACAGTAGCCGGTTTTTCTTTACGCAAAACACAGAAATCATACGATATATCGTATGATTTCTGTGTTAATGAATTTCAACATCCAATGCAATCAATTTTATTAGTTTAATCTATATGACGTACGTTATCCATTAAATATTACATATCGAATAATACTTTATTGACAGGAGCAAAAAAACACGTAGTGTTGTCCATGGATTGGACCTCAACAAAAAAGACCAGACTATGACTAACCGCACACTTAGACATTATTTACCGTTTGCGTTACTTACCGCTATAATTTTAGGCGGTTTTGGCTGCAAAGCGCTCACCAAACGCACAAAAGTGGATCGTGTCAAACTAGAGTTGTTTGACGGGAATCGCGAGAAACTTCGGACCGCATTTCAGAAAATTGAGAAATCAAAAACCACCGAGAACGAACTCAAGGAAATGGGGTTCGTGTTTGATTCCAAAAATATCGAGGTGTACCGAGGTGCAAGCGCTTTCCGTGTTCTTTTTGGACCAGACGTATTCCGAGACGGGCAAATTAGCGTGATTGAAAGAAGTCTCCCGGAACTTGATCGGTACGCACTTATCGTCGTTCCATGGAAAGATGTTACCGAAGTATCGTCACGGGTTTACTGGAATAAAAAGCAGACAACGTCTGTTGGCTGGGATATCTCATTCACAATTATGCTCAAGGACGGAGTGGTGGTCTACAAATCGGACAAAGCAGTTGACTACAACACGTTCAAATCCGAATTTTCCCTATTTGGTGGCCCGTTTGAGCTCATCCGTGAAATAGGCTCGCCGTTTAGATCTTTTTTCTGACAACGTTCGATTATTTCGTTATAATTCGCCAAGCGCACGCTTGGCGAATTTTTTTTATATCTTAAACTCAATCACATCGCCGTCTTTTACAACATAATCTTTTCCTTACGTGAGCACGAGCCCTTTTTCGCGCGCGGCGGCGTATGAGCAGGCATCGAGCAGATCTTTCCAGAAAATAACGTCTGCCTTGATGAATCTGTCGCGAAAATCGGTATGTATCGCGGCGCCCGCTTCTGGAGCAGTTGAGCCGCGCTTAATAGTCCACCCGCGCGTTTCGTCCTCGCCAGTGGTTAGAAAAGTAATGAGATTCAGCGTCTCATAGCTTTTTTTTATTAAATCGTCCAACCCTTTCTCAAAAACCGGATCCACTTTCACGTAAGGGCCGGGAATTTTCGAAATCGCGCTTTCATCATTCTTTCCCGCTTCTGACGTATTCAGTACATAAAATATCGGTTTGGCAGTCAAAAGATGCAATCCTTTGAGTATTGGTTTCTCGCTATTGACAATGGAAACTGTTGAGGCGAGTTTCCCCGCTTCAAGCGCGGGTAAAATCCTCTTGAGAATATCGTGCTCGGCTATGGCCTCTTTTTTATGTCCCTTTACATCTTTATCAACGCTCGCCATTCTTTTCCTAACGGTCTCTAGGTCTGCAAGGCATAGTTCAAGTTCTATCACAGCGATATCATGCAGAGGGTCAAGCTTTCCGGCGACATGAATAATATCCGAATCTTCAAACACGCGGACTACTTCAGCGATAGCATCCACCTCGCGGATATGCGAAAGAAATTTATTCCCCAATCCCTCGCCTTCCGATGCCCCTTTAACGAGACCAGCTATGTCCGTAAATTCAACCGCGGCCGGAATAGTTTTTGCCGATTTTGAAAACACCGATAGTTTCTCGAGCCGTTCGTCAGGAACCGCGACCACGCCGACAGAAGGATCTATGGTACAAAATGGATAATTCTCCGCCGGCACACTCCGCTTCGTAAGCGCGTTAAACAACGTTGACTTGCCTACATTTGGTAATCCTACTATTCCGATTGATAAAGACATATGGACAATCCTAATAGAAACAGCTTCCGTATGCAAAATTACGGAAATTACGGAAACGGCTTTAAACGCCGGTTCGCTTAAATTCTCCCAATTATTTTGACTTCTTAGCGGGTTTCTTTGAGACTGTCTTTACGGAAGTTTTCTTTGACGCCTCTCCAAAAAGTGAAAGCGCTTGCACCGCAGATATAAGTCTCTCAAGTTTCGCGTTTACGCTTTCCAACTGCTTCTTTATCTCATCATTCCCGCCTCCGCTCGGCGAACCTGCTCTTGATTGCGAACTTGGCGCAAAATCTCTCCTATCTCTCTGATTAGACCTGTCTCCCATAGGTGCGCCTTTCTTTGCAAAACAATCTCTGCAATACACCGGCTTATCACCCGTTGGGCGAAACGGAACCTCGCATTTCTTGCCGCAATTACTGCAAACCGCATCGTGCATAACTACCGGACGCGAGTCCCTATTATCAAAACTTCTTCCACCACTTGGCCGAAAGTCACTTCTATTCCCGCCACCGCCACCGCCGCCACCGTTATTCCCTCTTGTAAAATTAGGCATATATAAGTTTTACTCTAATAATAAGCTTGGATTTACACCATACCACAATAATAACTAATTGCCTACTCTACTATAAACCTCTTTCAGCGAGTAATGAGTCGCTACTTCACGTCCGTAAATAAGCGTGCGTTGCGCATATCGTTTATAATGCGCGCCGGAGTTTCCGACAGCGTTCCGTCTGGAGATAGAGTCTTTTCAATTGCGACTCGCTTCCCTTCCCCAATCGCACAAACAAATGAGTGATCAACTTCTTGCATTAAAAAGTGCAAAGAGCTGGTAATTCGCACCGGAAAATCTCCTTTCCCGCCGGTTTTATATCCGACTGTCCAGCGTTTTGTGTTTAAAAATGTCTCGTCAAACCACTCTTTGTTCTCCGGATACGGCATAATACCCGCGATGTGCCCGTCCATACCGATTCCTAAAAGCGCTATCACGATTCCATTCTGCATTAGTGATCGCCATTGCTTGAGATATTCCTCGTAGAGACGCGCGCTTTCTTCCGGACTGTCTTCTTTGGTATTTATTGAAACGAATGGAATCCCGCGTTCCGACAAACGCCTCTTGAAACCCGTCCTGTTGAACGCTGTCGCATTTAAATCTTCTACTCTGGGACTCCACCTCTCATCAACAAGCCCAACTTGAAAGCTTCCTCGCACCGAAACATCATGCATGTAGTCGAGCACCGACATTGAAGAACCTCCCGAGACAAGAAGTAAAGTCGGGCGATCGGCGTTATCAATTAGCAAGCGCGAAATCGCGTCTCCAGCAAACCGCGCGACATCATACGGAGTGTTTGTTCGTATTACTTCCATCTTGTAATGAAATTTTGGCTTGATAATAAGTGGTACTAAACCCTTTGTTGCCGTCACTCGCTCGGGAGAGAAAAAGAAGATACTTTTTCTCTC
>CAYJSB010000024.1:0-10651 GCA_964372805.1 uncultured Candidatus Saccharibacteria bacterium
TGCATTGGAAGCATTGCCGGCGGCAAAAATATCTTCTACCGATTCAAACGGAACTTTCTCTCCAAAATTCAAACAGAACTGGCATCGCTCGCGGTTCAGCTCGCAATGCACTCCAACATCCTTTATTCGAATAAATGAATCTATCGTAATGTCTCCGACAGACAGAAAATCCACTTTTTTCATGGATTAAGTATACCCCAGCACTAACTTTTCCAAAAGTTAGTGCTGGGGTATATTACGACACACCGGCAATTTTCTGTGAACTTGCAACTTTTGTGGATAGGCGTAGACTCTCTCGTTGGCACCGTAGGTCTTTGAAGAAAACAAACGTGCATTCCGTATTGCGCAGGTGGATAGCGTGTCTAAACCAGGGGACCCGCAATGGCAACCCGGGTGTTGTATGGGGCGTACCTGCAGTGCATGGCGGCGCTAAGAGGAAGGGGAAAGCCCTCTTCCAAGCTATCGCTGTGATTGGTACGATCTTCCTACGGGGTGGGCGTACCCCTCTGTCCGAGGAAGTCCCCGAGTAAGGCGGGATAATTCCTGCCCAAATCAGTGAGCTTCTGTCCGAAACCAAACTCTAAACTGGGATCGGAACCAGCTCATAAGACTAAACATTGGTCTCTGGTGCTGCGACTGGCTCCGTGCAAGCAATTGCATGGAGCCTTTTTTCTTTTGTGTTAGAATTATATATATGAAAACATTGCGCGAGTGTGTAACGGACGCGGCCAAAACAGGACACGCAATAGGGCATTTTAATGCCTCAAATATTGAGATGGTGTGGGGCATTTTTCGCGCAGCGAAAAATGCCGGCCTGCCTGCGCAGGCAGGCGTTCCAGTGATTGTCGGGTTTTCGGAAGGCGAACGGGATTTTGTCGGTGTTCGCCAAGCGCCCGCCCTGATAAAAAGTATCCGCGAGGAATTCGATTTTCCGATTTTTTCAAATGCAGATCATACCTATAGTTTTGAGCGCGTGAAGGAAGCGGTGGACGCGGGATACGACGCGGTAATTTTTGACGGCGCCGAGCTTGCATTTGATGAGAATGTTCGAATAACCAAACAATGTCTTGAGTATGTACGCGCGAATCGCCCCGAAATGCTCGTGGAGGGCGAACTTGGATATATTGGAAAGTCTTCAAGTGTCCGCTCGGAACTGCCTGCGGGAGTGAAAGTCTCGGAGGAAAATCTTACAAAGTCGGAGGAAGCAAAAAGATTTGTAATGGAAACAGGCGTTGACCTACTCGCTCCATCAGTTGGCAATGTTCATGGGATGCCTAAAAAAGGCACCGACCCGGGGCTTTTTATTGATCGGCTCAAGGAAATTCACGACGCGACAGGCATTCCGCTCGTGCTTCATGGAGCGTCTGGAAATTCCAACGACGATATAAGAAAAGCGTGCGATTCTGGAGCCGCTATTGTTCACGTGAGCACCGAATTGCGCGCGGCGTACAGAAAGGCGCTGCAACTTTCTTTACAAAAAGACCAGGAACAAGTCGCGCCGTACAAATATCTGAAACCTGCCGTTGTGGCGGTGGAAAAGGTTGTCGCGGAAAAACTTAAATTATTCCAGTAAATATGAAGATTTTTGTAACAAGAAAAATACCGGGAAGCGCAGTAGAGATGTTGGAGGGGAAGGGGCACGTCGTTGTTGTCGGGAGCGATACGGGCGTGCTTCCAAAGAAAAAGATAATTAAGGAACTTTCACGCAGTTCATATGACGGCGTGTTGTGCCTTCTTCACGATTTAATAGATAAAGAGATTTTTGATGCGGCGCCGAGCGTAAAAATTTACGCGAATTACGCGGTAGGTTTCAACAATATAGACACAGATGAAGCCAAAAAGCGCGGGATTACGATTACAAATACTCCGTCTGATGCGGTGAACGAAAGCGTTGCCGAGCATACGTTCGCGCTTCTGCTAAGTCTCGCGCATCGCATTGCGGAAGGGGATGCGTTTATGCGAAAAGGAAAATATGAAGGATGGGACCCGAATTTGCTTATTGGAACGGATATAAAAGGAAAGATGCTTGGAGTTATAGGTGCGGGCCGAATAGGTTCGTTTGTAGTTGAAAAAGCCGCGCGTGGTTTTGGTATGAAAGCGGTGTATTTTGACGTGGTGCGAAACGAAAGGATTGAGAGCGAGCTTGGCGCTGTATTTTTGCCGACCGTAGAAGAAGTGCTTAAAGTTTCTGATTTTGTGACGTTGCACGTATTTTTGAATGAGAGCACGCGGCATCTCATAAATGCAGAGCGTCTTGCTTTGATGAAGCCGATGGCGCTTATCGTCAACACATCGCGCGGTCCCGTTATAGACGAAAAAGCGCTTTGCAACGCTCTGCAATCCGGTAAAATCGGAGGAGCGGCGCTTGACGTTTATGAGGACGAACCGAAAGTTACAAAAGGGCTTTTGAAATTGTCGAACGTGATTTTAACTCCGCACATAGCGTCTGCCACAGATGGCGCGCGAAACGACATGAGCAGAATCGCGGCGCAGAACTTGATTGACTTTTTTGAAGGCAAAAAGCCAACGAATTGCGTATGATTTATTCTTTCTGCAAAAGATACATCGGAGAGTATGACTCTAACAGGTACTGTAAGAGTCAGACTCTTACAGTCGAAAGGAAAAATAGCTGGTTCGCCCGGATAGTGAATTTTGGCATTGCAGAGCGAAGCTCTGCCGTGCGAGGCACAATGCTAAAATCTACTACCGGGTTCACACAGTCAGTAGAATTTCTGGTCATGCCCGGTGGCGCCGAGCTGGTAACTGTACAATAAATTGAACGCATATGTTTTTTCATAACAAAAAGAAAAATATCAACCGTACGCCAACCAGAAATTTCACTGCTGGGTTCACGCTTGTTGAGCTTCTGGTGTCTATCTCTATTATTGCAATCATTATCGGGATTGTGGTCGTTGGAATGAATTCGGTGCGAATAAAGTCGCGCGATGCGCAGAGAGTTTCCGACCTGAATCTTGTTCAGTCGGCGATTGAAGAATATTACGATGATAATGGTGTTTACCCGCAGTGTCGTACCTCTGGTGGAAACGGGTGTGTTTCTATACTTCAGTCCGTTGGAAGAGAGGGAAGTTTTTTTTGGTTCACAAATCTTACAATAGGAACCGGATGTACGGGCTGTACAAACTATATGAGGATTATTCCAATCGACCCTCTCAATACGAGTGACGGTCCGGGGGGCGGCAAGTATTACTATTACTATAGGCGTGGTTTTATGATTTCTGAAAGTGGTACCAAAATATGTGTCACCCCGGATGGCGCAACTAGCTATACAGAAAACGATTACACTTATAATTATTCCGGAGAGGGTTATTCAGAATGCGAAGTAGGCAATCCTACCAAAGAATACATTTTGGCAGCACGACTGGAGCGCGATGCTCCCGGTGCGCCATTTATGAACGGGAGCCCCAATTATTTTATAGGCAGAGTAGTAAAATAGCGTGTTTGGGATCTGCGCCCCGTAGCGCCGTAGGCGCTACGGGGCGCTTTAGTTTTGCGTTTCTTGAATAGATAGGTATAATGTCGTCCTATGTTAGTTTTAGACGCAAAACCCAGAGATATAAAGCAGAACCCATCGGCGCTTCGCAAAACGGGCATGGTTCCTGCCGTTTTTTACGGGCGAAAAGAAAAATCCGCATCGGTTTCGATTTCGGAAAAAGATTTTCTAAAAATCTGGAAACAAGCCGGAGAAAGCTCCATTATAAATCTGAAAGGTGCAGACAAAGAGGACAAGCAAGTGCTAATACACGATGTATCACGCGACCCAGTGACCGGAAGGCCTATCCACGTAGATTTCTATTGCGTCGAGAAAGACAAGAAGCTTAGAATAAATGTACCGATAGAATTTACCGGCGTTTCTCCGGCAGTAAAGGACTTTGGTGGAATTCTTGTAAAAGTGCTCCATGAGCTTGAAATAGAATCTTTACCGAAAGATCTCCCTCGTGGCGTTACGGTTGACATCTCTTCTCTCGTTGCCCTAAATAGCCAGATTTTGGCAAAAGATATCTCGTTGCCTAAGGAGGTTGTTTGCATGACTGGTGCGGATGAGGTTGTTGCGGCCGTTTCCGTTGCGAAAGAAGAGGTGGAGGAAGTTGCACCAGCCGACCTCTCGCAGATAGAGGTTGAAAAGAAAGGCAAGGAAGTGGTTGAAGGAGAAGGCGAAGTCCCGACAGAAAAAGTGGCCGCAAAAACCCCGCCAAAAACTCCTGCCGAAAAATCCGAAAAAGGCAAGTCATAGAATCGATTTGTACGATATATCGTACAAATTGGGCCATTGGTAAGTTGTCAGGCCGGCATTTCCGGCTTTTTTCATGATTCCAGATGCGTGCTAAAATATGACAATGGCCTCTTTTAAAAAACGCGCCGTCCTTTTTAGGTATGTCGGAAATGCCGGCATTTTCTTATTTTTCCTGCTTCTTGCATCGCTTCTTATTTTTCCCCAAGCATCCAGATCGCAGGTTGCTGGGGATGAGGTTGCCGCGCGCCGAGCCGCCCTTCAAGCCCAGCTTGATGAAATACAAAAAGAAATAGACGCGCAAAAGGATATTTTGGCGGAAAAGCAGCGCGAGAGCGTTTCTCTTGAGCGAGATATCGCAATTTTAGATGCCAACATTCAGAAATCGCAACTTTCAATAAAAGCCAGAAATATCGCCATACAACAACTGAAGGAGGATATTACTGATAAGGAAAAGACCATCGGCGCGCTTTCCGAAAGACTTGAACGCGAGCGCGCGTCTCTCGCGCAGATTATTCGGCGGACAAATGAGATTGATTCTTATACCATTGCAGAAGTGTTTTTGAGCGGGCGGAACATTACAGGTTTTTTCGAGGATTTAGACACATTTGATGCTGTGAGATATTCTCTGCGCAACTCGTATCAAACGGTGGTACAGAATAGAAACCAGACGCAGGAGGAAAAGACCACGCTTGAAGATAAACAAGAGGAAGAGTCGGCCTTGCTTGTTGCGCAGAGGTTGGAGCAGCAGCGTCTCAAAGAGCGGGAGAAACAAAAGCAAGAAATTCTCAAGGCATCACGGGGGCTTGAGGCCGTTTATCAGGAAATAATTTCATCGAAAGAAAAGAGCGCGGCTACGATACGTGCAGAGCTCTTTACTTTGCGCGGCAGTGCGGCAATTCCGTTTGAAAAAGCGTACGAACTCGCTGTTATAGCAGGCCAAAAGACGAGTGTCAGACCCGCACTTATTCTCGGTATTATTGCCGAAGAATCGAATCTTGGACAAAATGTCGGAACTGGGAGTTGGCGTGTTGATATGAAGAACCCACGCGATACCGTTCCTTTTTTGGATATTACGAGGCGTTTAGGACTGGATCCCGACAAAATGCCGGTTTCAAAAAAGCCGTGGTATGGATATGGCGGAGCGATGGGGCCGGCGCAGTTTATCCCGTCCACATGGATTTTATATGAGGATAAAATTGGCCAGTTGACGGGCCATAATCCGCCGAACCCGTGGGATCCGGAGGACGCGTTTATGGCGGCGGCGATTTTGCTTGCTGACAATGGAGCGACAAAAGGAACATACGCCGCCGAACGGCTTGCTGCACTTCGCTACCTTGCGGGATGGACGAACGCAAACAAAAGCGCGTACGCGTTTTACGGCGATGACGTGATGAACCTCGCGGCGAAATATCAGTCGCTAATTGATATTTTGAAAAGGAACTAAACGGATAACAAAACAGCTTGATAATAAAAAAAGACGGCAAGGGACCACCTTGCCGTTGGTTTTATGTGTTTATGTTTTGCGGTGAAAACAGAATTCGGTTGTGAAGAACAACTTGATGATTTTGTCTGTCGGTGAGAAACCCAGACCGTACAACACTCGCTTCAGCTTGTTGCGAGTTTGGTGATTTTCACTCAAATCATTTACTGTGCAATCTGGCATATCCCCGATCTCGTCAGACGTGAAGCTCAAGATGGGAATTCCGAGGGCAATGTTGTTCGTTGTGGGAACAGACACCAGATGCACCTCTACGCCATCGCGTACTATTTTTGTTTCTCCATTTTCAAGCGCGAGTGTTACTGGATCATCAATGCGGTAAGTTTGTTGCTCGAGCACGTCAGGCATAATACCCATCCACAGTGTTGTTTTTGCATGTAGTTCTGGAAATAATTCGTTTAGCATAGAGCGTTCTTTCTGTTACTCATACTAATTGTCTTAGGCACACTTGTCAAATTAGAACGTCTTTGCTATAGTGTTCGCCTACCATGCAAAAAGACATACACCCAAAGTATCATAACAACGCAAAAGTAACCTGCTCATGCGGGAAGACGTTTAGAGTTGGTTCAACCAAAGAAACCATGCGTATCGAAATTTGCAGCGCGTGCCACCCTTTTTATACTGGAAATGAAAAGATTGTTGACACTGCCGGCCGCGTCGAACGATTCAAAACTCGTCTTGCCAAAAAGGGAACAGCTTCAGCTAAGAAGGTCGCTCAAACAGGGAAGAAGTAGATGGTTTGGCTGGAGTTTTCGCACTCAATTCCGCATGCTTTTTGTTACATGTTTTATGATATATGATGTTTGATTTCGACCTAAAACCATATAAAGAAAACCACAAAACGCTATTTCTTTCACAAGAATACGAGCGGCTGATTTCCCAATACAAGGAAGTCGAGGAAATGGCGAAAGACGAAAGACTTGCGGAGCTTGCGAAGGGCGACATGGAGTCACTGAAAACGCAGCTTTCCTCGCTTCGTTTGCAGATGGAGTCCATTTTAAACGGCGACAAGGAAGAGGAAGAGGAATATCCTCAAGATTTGATACTTGAAGTTCGCGCGGGCGCTGGAGGCGAAGAGGCCGCGTTATTTGCGGCACAGCTCGCGCTTATGTATCGGCGCTATGCAGAATCGCTCGGTTGGCGCGTGAAAGTTGTTGACGAGTCAAAAACGGATCTTGGCGGCTATAAAGAAGGGGTTTTTGAGATTCACGGTAAGGACGCTTACAGAAAGTTACGTTTTGAAACAGGAATCCATCGCATCCAGCGCGTGCCGGCAACCGAAAAGTCGGGGCGAATTCACACATCTACCGCGTCTGTAGCAATTCTTCCGATGCGCAAGTCCACCAAAATAGAAATAAATCCGGCAGATTTGGAGGTTGAGTTCTCGCGCGCTGGAGGAAAGGGGGGGCAAAATGTCAATAAGGTTGAGACGGCGGTGCGTCTTACGCATAATCCGTCTGGGCTTACTGTTCGTTCTACATCCGAGCGCAGTCAGGCGGCAAACCGCGAGCACGCGCTTCGGATTTTACAGGCAAAATTGCAGGTATTGCAGGATGAGGCCGAAGCGAAAAAATACTCGGCTGATCGCAAGTCTCAAGTTGGCACGGGCGATAGATCAGAGAAAATACGCACGTACAATATATTGCAGGACAGAGTCACCGACCACCGCATCAAAGAGTCGTGGCACAACATAGAAACTATTTTTGAAGGCAGACTTGATCCGATTTTTGAAGCGCTTGAAGCGGCAAACGAGCCAACCGTTGCGGAAGAGAAGAAATAAGCAACCGTTTGCATCAAAGCGGCCGTTTTGTTACACTGCTCCGATATGAAACCCCGTTAGAAATGGGCCGCCCATGGTGGCCGCAGTTCTTCGGGAAAAGCGATGTAAAGTTCGCATGTAGAAATACCATATAATTAGTTATTTATTAACCGATTGATTTCTAACGGGATGGAAAATACAAAAGAAACAAAGAACGATCCACTCATTGAGGCGCTATTCGGCGTAGGGGCGCATTATGGATATTCCCGTTCTCGCAGGCATCCTTCCGTAAAGCCATACATATTTGCATCTAAAAACAAAACCGATATTTTTGATCTTGAAAAGACAAAGGTCTTGCTTGAGGAATCCAAAGATTATTTGAATGCATTAGGGAAAGAGGGAAAACAGATTTTGTTTGTTTCAAGCAAGCACGAAGCGTTGCCTTTCATAAAAAAATCTGCCGAGGAACTGAACATGCCTTTCGTTGCCGGACGGTGGGTTGGGGGCACTCTCACAAATTTTTCTGTCATTCGGACCCGCATTGATAAACTGCTTACGCTTCGCGAACAGCGCGAAAAAGGAGAGCTGGCGGCAAAATACACCAAGCGAGAACAGTTGATGATAGACCGCGAAATTGCCCGCCTTGAGAATCTCTTCTCCGGACTCGTTTTGCTTAAATCTATTCCGGCGGCTATCGTGGTAATTGATTCCGGGAAAGAGCATACTGTTATCGCCGAAGCCAAAAAGGTGGGTGTTCCAGTTGTAGCGCTTGCGGGTTCCGACTGCGACATATCTCTTGTTGATCGCCCGATTGTCGGAAACGATTCGTCTTCATCGAGCATCGGCTTTGTTCTGAATGCTCTTGTGTCCGCGTACCGTAATGGCAGAAATCAAATTTAAAAAATAAAAAATCAAAATTAAGGGCTACTAGCCGCATATTTCTTTGTCTTTTCACTGTCGTTTTGTTTTTAAAATATTATCTTTTGAGTTAAAATACTAGATACAACACGACGATATGGTTATAACCACCACAAAGCAATCCCTCGCCAACTCGGGGCCCCAAAGGACAACATAGTTGCCTACGGGGCACGTGTTATTGGACAGGCCAGATAATCTCAAAATATATTCATGCAAATTACAGTTGATATCGTTAAGAAGTTAAGAGACCGAACGGGCATTTCTATAATGCAGTGCAAGAAAGCGCTTGAAGAGGCCGGCGGCGATTCCGAAAAGGCGATTGTTCTCTTGCGAAAGAAAGGTGCGGCAACTGCCGCAAAGAAATCGGATCGGCAGCTAAAATCCGGAACAATCGGTTCCTATGTCCACACGACTGGCGCCGTAGCGGCAATGGTGATTCTTTCATGCGAGACCGATTTTGTTTCCAATAACGATGAATTTAAGTTCCTTGCGCGCGAGCTTGCAATGCAGGTTGTCGCAACGTCTCCAGAATACGCGAGTTTAGAGGCGGTTCCAGAAGAAGCAAAGAAAGCCGCTCGCGAGGTATTCAAAAAAGAGATAGCAGGCCTGCCTGCGCAGGCAGGAAAGCCGGTCGCAATGCAGGAAAAAATTATGGAAGGGAAGCTATTCTCATATTTCCAAGAAAAGACTTTGCTCGACCAGCCGTATATAAAAAATCCGGAGCTTTCCGTGCGCGAACTTGTCCAAAATGCCGTACAGAAATTTGGAGAAAAGATAGAGGTCAGTGAATTTGTGCGCCTATCGCTCTCGTAATCTATATGCAAGTCGCCTCCATATTTTTTGTAATTTCGCTCGCTGGGCTTATTGGCATGCTGTCCGCCAAGTTGGTGAGCATGAAAAATGGCCAGCCGGGACCGCTTTGGTTTTTGTCCCGTTTTGACGCGCCATTGGGGATGTTTCTCACTCGTTTTTCGGCTTTCGTTAAAGTATCGTTTATAATTTTATGGCAGAGAACGGCGAGTTTTGCGGAACAATCGCATCATTTTATCGTCAGTTTATTGCACTCTTTTGTGCAAACAGTGGAGAGGCGCGTACGCGCGTGGCGCGAGTTTGCCCGCGAGCGCAAGATTGAACGGCGCGACGCTTCGGAGTATATTCAGGACGTTGTTGAATACAAAAAAGAACTCAAGCAGAACGGACATACGCAGAACTCGCACGACGCGTAGATTGTAACCGGAATGTGAAAAAGCGTTTTGCTTGTCGGTTAAGTTTTTGTTAAGGTTAATCTAAGGTTAATCTAAGGTTAATCGCGTGCCGATGTAGCTTAGTGGTAAAGCAGCGGTTTTGTAAACCGCCGACGGCAGTTCGATTCTGCCCATCGGCTCCACTTTTGCAGAAAAAGATACAGAAGCACCCAAAGCGTGAGACGTGCGGAGCACGTGGTGGCTCTGGACTGAATCATAGGCTCGGATTCCAACGCCGCCAGCCGCCGACCTGTCCGCCGTAGCTTTAGCGAAGGAGGAGGACGGCGGCTTAGCCTCGCAGAAAATGTTCCTTGCATCTCTGATTTGCGCGCGCGATTTTTAGCCGCCTTTCGGCGGATATTTTAAGAATTTTATTTCCTAAATCTTTTTATAATCTTGTAGGTTAGAAAGCCTACACCCGAAAGAATTAAAAGAATAATTATTAGAGGTGCAAATGATAGTATTCTCCACAATGGACTGTTTAAAGACTGGTTCCACTTATTACATGCTTCTACCCCCTTTGCAAACGCTTGTGGGTCGTACTTATCGTTGAGTGAGTAATGAAGTGCGCCTCGTATTTCTACAGGTGCGCCTTTGTAAAACGCAAGTATTTTGAAATTCTGAGGTTCCGGAATTTCAACAACAGCAGGCCGATTATCTTGAAAAATTTGTTTTGACTCTCCTTCAAGTGTGTACACACTGCCGTCAATCCTGACCCTAGTGGCTGCGGAATTGTTAATGCCTCCGCTATTTAGTTTCCAACCTTCTGTATCTTGAGAACTTAACTGTCCCCAAAAATATACTTGGCTTGCCGTTATTTTATAGCGAGGTTCATAATTTTTTGGCAATTCTGAATTCGGAAAAGTTTTCCAATCGGTAAATCCTTCTCCAACTCGATAAAACGTCTCTGAACTTTTGTTGATTACAGCATATGGTTCATATGTTGGATCTGTCTGCACTATTTCTATGTTACTTGGCAG
>CAYJSB010000025.1:0-9966 GCA_964372805.1 uncultured Candidatus Saccharibacteria bacterium
AACACAGACGGTTCTTGGGAAGGTAGGCTTCACGACGAAGATCCTTCAGTTACTGATGCATGTTCCTTTAAAAATCATGTTGCGGAACTGATTAGATATTGGAATCGGAAGGTCTCCTTCGAAAAGGAAGTAGGCTACCTTACTGGAGAGCTGGAAGGGAAACGGGAGGATTTCTGGGCGCTCGTCAATCGTTTTGACTTGTGGCCTGATGGTTGCGGAATGCCTATCGTGAAAAAAGAGATTTTTTCTCCTAAAGGCGAGCGGGTAGGGCAGTAGGTCTGCCAAACATTAAGGAGATACGTGTATCACAAACTCCAACCCCACACAAAAAATGTGTGGGGTTTAACTTTTATAAATTTGATTTTAATAGTTTCCGCCCTCCCAAAATCCTTTCTCTCTTAGCCCCGCCGCCTGCCCGAATCATTGAGGGCAGACACCCGAAAAAAACGCCCTTTCCTTTTTCAAAAAGAATCCCACGCGCGCAAATCAGAAAAGCAAGGAGCGTTTTTCTTTGGGGTTGCCGAGCGAAGCGGAGACAGTGGCGGGGCTTTCATTCATCACGAATTTTTGATAAAGTAAGTTCGAGCAAAGGAGATAATTTCTCCGTTTTAGATTTTCAATGCGCCAATGTCAGTCCGGTAACCGATTCCGCGCCCGCGGCAAGCAGAACTTTTTTTATTTCGCCAATCGTTGTTCCGGTTGTTGTGACGTCGTCAAGAACGATAATATGTTTCCCCGCGACCGATTTTGAATCCGTGATGGCGAATGCGCCGCGCAGATTCTGCAGACGCTCTGCTCTGCTTTGTGTTCGTGTTTGGCTTTGCGTTTCTTTCACGCGTCGGATGGCATTTGACAGCGAAATGCTGGCGCCCCCGTCAATTCTGCATAATTCCTCCGCTATCCGTTCGCACTGATTGAATCCGCGCTCGCGAAGGCGTTTTGGCGCAAGAGGAACCGGAATTAGAATCGGGTTTTCAACACCGCCAAAAAGCACGCGGTCGCCAAGCTCGGCAAGCAAGTGCTCGTAGAGTAGGGAGGCGGCGAGCGTAGCGAGCCGCCGGTTTCCCTTGAATTTTATTTCCCAAATGAGCTCTTTAACTAGCGGGTCTCTGTAATCAAAAAGCGAAACAACGCCGGGAAGATTTTGGCCTGCTTTCCGAGCCCGCGCAGAAAACATTCCAGTGTCCGCTTTCTCAAGCCACATTACAAGGGTGGAACGCGGCAATAGCAAATCCAATATGCGGCCAAAAATAGAATTGAGAAAGTTACGTAAAGGAAGCATAGAATAAGCCGTAGATGGTGCTATAATTATTACACATGAGGAATCCTCTTACGAGTATTTTGAATATGTTTAGCGGCAGCGGACCGGGAGCGCTCGGAATAGATTTCGGCTCTTCGGCCATCAAGATTGTTCAGCTAAAGAAGTCGAAGGGGCACGCGGTGCTTGAAACATACGGCGAGCTTGCAGTCGGACCATACGGAAAATCGGAGATTGGCAACGCCGTCAGGCTTCCGTCTTACAAAATGACGGAGGCGCTCACAGATGTTTTACGCGAGGCAAAGGTGTCGAGTCGCGATTGCGGAATGGCTATACCTATTTCTTCAAGTCTTGTTACAACAATCGAGCTTCCGCTTGTTGACGATAAACAATTCGCGCAGATGGTCCCGATAGAAGCTCGCAAGTATATTCCAGTTCCAATTTCCGAAGTCGCTCTCGATTGGTGGGTTATTCCAAAAGAAGTCAGCGGAGTATCGTATCCGTTCGGAGCAAACCCGTCTGGAAGCTCGTCCGCATATGGCGTAAAGGCCGGCCGCTTAGTGGACGTTCTTTTGGCGGTTATTCACAATGATGCAATTCGCCATTATCAGGACCTGGCGCGCTCGGTCGGGCTCAATACTTCATTTTATGAAGTTGAAATTTTCAGCACGATTCGCGCGGCGCTCGGTTTGGAACAGAAACCGGTGATGATGTTTGATATGGGCGCGGCAACAACGAAGCTCTACATCATAGACCGCGGGGTTGTGAAAAGTTCTCACATGATAAATCGCGGGTCGCAGGACATTACGCTCGCCATCGCGCACGGTTTCAATACGTCAGTCAAAGAAGCGGAACTTTTAAAGCGCAATCGCGGGCTTGATGTAAGCGGGGGGAGGCGCGATGTGTATGATCTTTCGACGACGACGCTTTCGTACATCTGCTCGGAAGCAAATCGCGTTTTGTTTAATTATGAAAAGCGCACAGGACAGAATATAGGACGCATTGTTATGGCCGGAGGCGGAGTTCTCTTGAAAGGATTTTTGCCGTTCGCGCAGAATTTTTTTGAAACTGAAGCGGTTATGGCTGATCCTTTCGCGAAAGTCGAAGCCCCGGCCTTTTTGCGTCCGATACTTCAGCGTGCTGGCCCAGAATTTGCGGTAGCGATAGGCCTTGCGCTTCGCAAACTGCAGGAGAGTTCATAAAAAGGGCGGGGAAAAGGTCGAAATATCAAGGTCGGTCCTTGATGTCAAGGACCGACCTTGGTATAGACGGTGTAGCCGTCTTGTTTCCCACAGATTTGGCGCAATTTACGACCGTAGCATGTATAATAGAGGCGTATATTCGTTAATATGGATGCACGATTTCAACCTTCATATATGCCAAAACAGCCGATTGCGTCGGTTGAGAGGCCTGTTGCAAATGTTAGCCTCCTATATGTCATAGCTATAGTTATTTTTGTCGTGGTTCTTGGTCTTATGGCCGGTGCTTTCATTTACGAGCGCTCGCTAGAGCAGGATATTACACGGCTCAATCAGGACCTTATCGATGCGAGAAATTCTTTTGAGCTTTCAACAATCATCGAACTTAAAAGAATCAGCGCGCGAACGACTCTTGCCAATTCTTTGCTTAATCAGCACATAGCATTGTCCAAGTTTTTTGAGGCATTGGAAAAAACGACTTATACCAACGCGTCTTTTTCAAAATTATCCATAAAAACCGCCGATTCGCAAGCGACGGAGATTTCTCTCAATGGCATGGCTGGAAGTTACAACACCTTGATATTGCAATCAAGTTTATTCAAGAACGTTCCGTTTTTGACCTCGCCGAAGTTCTCGGATTTCAGTCTTGATAAGAATGGAAACGTCGGATTCTCTTTCAGCGCGTCTGTCGTCCCCAAACTTATTGATTACAAACAGTACGTAAACGGAGAATGATATGCGTTTAAATCCCAAAGGTTGGATTCCGATACTTATGATTCTTGCTTCTGTGTATGCCGTTTTCGGTTTTTTGCGTCCGCATTACAGCAATATCCAAACCCTGCAAGCGCAAAAGAACGAGTATAATGATGTGCTCGGCAAAGCTAACGAAGCGACGAGAATCATGCGAGAAAGTTTGCTTGCGACTTACAACAGTATTCCCGAAAGCGATTGGAGGCGTCTTCAGAAGATGGTGCCAAATGAGCCCAGTGGCATCCAGCTTGTTCGTGATTTGAGCGGTCTTGCGGGCGTATTCGGAATTAAAATAGATAAATTTAGTTTCGATGAAGGCGCGGATAATGGAGCGGCGGCCAGAAATGCGAATACGGAATCGGCAGAAAACACGCAGGGCATATTTATACCGGCGGTTCCGACCCCTATAAGCAAGAAGCTGACAATCTCAATTGATTTTAATACTTCGTATCCGAATTTCACGCGTTTTTTGCGAGAGATTGAAAAAAGTTTGGAACTTTCGGATGTGCGCTCGCTTTCCGTATCGCGTGCGGCAAAGTCCTCAATCGGCAACAGTGAAGCTATTGGTGATGTATCGGGTTATAATTTTAGTCTTACGCTAGACACATATTGGATTGAATAGCATGGATTTCATAAGACAATACAAAAATATACTCATAGGCGCTGGCGTTGCCCTGCTTGTTTTTGGCGGATATTATTTCTGGAAAAGCAGAAGCTCCGAAGAAGGTCCTTCGCTTGAGGTCACAGATTTGTTTACGTCAGGCTCCTCATTAGAGGGGAGAGTTATTGGACAGCAGATTATCTCGATTTTAAACGATCTGAAGCAGATTGAGATAGACAAGAGCGCATTTGGAAATCCGGTTTTCAGAAGTCTCATAGATTACACTATCGCTACCACTTCCGAAACTTATGGAAGGCCTGATCCTTTTGCCCCGCTTCCGTTTGAATTGGAAAAGGATGCAGATAAGAAATAAATATAACTCCCGTAGTAGAAAATGGCATTAGAAAAGCTTCCAAGTATGCAAATGATATTATGAAGGTCGGGTTAAAAAGAATAATAAACGCGAAGATGACAAGCTCTTTTGAGCGATGCCATTTTTCACTAACGGGATGAGCATACTTGAAATCCTCGTAAAAAAAGACATCGTGAAGAAATCGGATATCCAACAGATCCGGAAGGAGATGAGCGCGCCCGGTTCGACATTGGAATCGGTGCTGACTGACCGCGGGGTAAATCCAGAAGATATTTTGACGGCTAAAGGCGAATTGCTTGGCGTTCCGATGGCGCATATCGAAGGAAGATATATTTCATCCGAAATTTTAAAATACGTGCCGGAAGAGTCGGCAATGTACTATCGTTTTGTGCCGATAGCATTTAGTAACGGTACGCTCGAGGTTGGCATCGTTGACCCGGATAACATTGAAGCTCGGGACGCTATCAATTTTATCGCGTCAAAGAACAACATTTCGTATCAGATATATCTGATATCAGAAAAAGATTTCCAACAGATTTCCCAACTTTACAAGAGTTTGTCTGGCGAGGTTAACAAAGCGCTTTCGGAGCTTGAAACAGAGCTAACCTCCGAGAAAGACGAGGGAGAATACCTTGAAGGGAAACAGGAAGGGGATACGCGCATCATTGAAGATGCGCCTGTAACGAAAATTGTCGCGACGGTTTTGCACTATGCGACCGAAGGAGATGCGTCCGACATCCACATTGAGCCGATGGCTGACAAAGTGCGCGTTCGTTTCCGCGTTGATGGAGTTCTCACCACATCGCTGATTTTACCCCAGAAAGTGCATCCGGCGGTTGTCGCGCGCATAAAAATTCTCTGCAACATGCGCCTTGATGAAAGACGCAAGCCGCAGGATGGGCGCTTTTCCGCGAAAATCGACAGGCGCAAGGTTGATTTTCGCGTATCGACGTTCCCTACTTACTACGGAGAAAAGATTGAAATGCGTATTTTGGATTCAGAGCGCGGCGTCAAAAAAATGGAAGACCTGATGCTTTCGGAAAGAAACTTGAAGCTTTTGCGCGACGCGGTAAAACGCCCGTACGGAATGGTGCTTATTTCCGGTCCTACCGGTTCTGGTAAAACAACGACGCTTTACTCAATGCTCAATGAAGTTAACCGCGACAAGAAAAATGTTTTGTCGCTTGAAGATCCGGTTGAATACAACATCCCGGGCATAAGCCAGTCGCAGGTTCGTCCGGAAATCGGCTACACATTCGCGAACGGCCTCCGCACGACTCTGCGCCAAGACCCCGACGTCATCATGGTCGGTGAGATCCGAGACAAGGAGACTGCCCAGCTTGCAGTGCAGGCCGCGCTCACAGGCCACCTCGTGCTTTCAACCATTCACACAAACAGCGCGATCGGCGTCATTCCTCGACTTATTGATATGGGGGTTGACCCGTATCTTATTCCTCCGACCTTGGTGCTTGCCGCTGCACAGCGCCTTACCACCCGGCTATGCAAAGAAGGCGGAACTCCTATCCCCGTGCAAGGGAGCATCAAAGTGATGTATGAAAGGCAATTTGCAGACGTTCCTCCAGAGTTTGGGAAACAAATTCCGGAGTTCAAGCAAGTTTTCAATCCAAAGCCGTCTGCCGAATGTCCAAAGGGAGTTCGCGGACGCGTGGCCGTTTTTGAGGTTCTTGAGATGAACGAAGAGATTGAGTCGGCGGTGCTTCATGGCGGTTCAGAAAGCGAGATGATGAAGCTCGCGCGCAAACAAGGCATGCTTACAATGAAGGAAGACGCAATGATTAAAGCTCTTAATGGAGTTATCCCATTTGAAGAGATTGGCGGGCTTTAGCGCCTGTCTAAACTGTCGTAACTTTGTTATAATTAACGGCGTATATAAAAAATATGGCTGAACAAAAAAAATACAAGGTGCTAATCGTGGACGACGACGAATTTTTGCTTAACATGTATTCGGTCAAGTTCGCGAAAAGCGGGCTTGACGTTGCGACTTCGACCGGCGGAGAAGACGCGCTCCAAAAACTGAAGGAAGGATTTAAACCTGACGCGATAGTGCTTGATCTCGTTATGCCTGGGATGGACGGATTTGAAACGCTTGAAAAAATCCGCGCGGAGAAACTCGCTTCTAGCTCGGTTGTTATCATTTTGACGAATCAGGGCCAAACGGCAGACATTGAGCGCGCCAAAAAGCTCGGAGTACAGGGGTATATCGTAAAGGCAAGCACTATTCCTTCCGAAGTATTTACGGAAGTTATGAAGCACATCGAGGCAGCTAAGAAATAATTTATAGATATGGACCCCGTTAGAGTCTGCTTATCTCGCTAATGGACTCGTCCTGTCAGAAATTCAGGAGAGCGCGTGAAACAAATAATGGTGAGAGAAGGGTATAAGAGTTTAGATGAATGACGTTTATTAAAAAATATAATTTCTAACGGGATGGATCCCGTAGTAGAATTTCAGGTCGCTTTTTAAGCAGAGCGGTGGATTAACAAGGTCGATGCGTTGTTATCAGCATAGCCAAAATATTCGGGTGTTTGGTGTTCGCGAAGCGGACACAACCTGAAATTTCACTACCGGATGGACTATCGGCGCGAACTTGATGACTTCGTCGGCATCCTGATGCGGGAGGGCGGCTCCGACTTGCACATTGCGGAAGACCGCTATCCTGTCATACGAGTGTCCGGCTTTTTGGTACCGCTTGTAAAAAAGGCGATGTTTCCGCGCGCTTCTATCGAAGGCTTCCTCGATGTGATGCTTTCTGGCGAGAACAAGAAACTCTTTGAGCAGAACAAGGAAGCGGATTTTTCATATACATTCAAAAACGGCGCGCGCTTTCGCGGGAACGCGTATCAGCGGCTTGGCAGATATTCTATCGCGCTCCGTTTCATTCCGAATCACATCAGGACGCTCGCGGAGCTGAAGCTTCCGAGCGTGCTTGAAGATTTCACGCATCGCCAGCAGGGATTTTTCCTCATTGTGGGGCCTGTGGGCCACGGCAAGACGACGACGCTTGCGTCCATGATTGAGCTTATCAACAACGAGCGCGCCGAACACATTATTACAGTCGAAGACCCTGTCGAATACGTTTTCGAGCCGAAAAAAAGCATTATTGATCAGCGCGAAGTGCGCATAGATACGCACGATTTCAGGACTGGGCTCATCAGCATGCTTCGTCAGGACGTGGATGTCGTAATGATAGGCGAAATGCGAGGTCTGGAAACTATGGCAACGGCTGTGACCGCCGCTGAAACCGGACACCTCGTTCTTTCAACTCTCCACACGAACAATGCCGCGCAGACAATCGATCGCATCATCGACTCATTTCCTGCCGAACAGCAGGGGCAGATAAAACTCCAGCTTTCGGGAAGTTTGCTCGGTATTTTTTCCCAGCGCCTCATTCCGCGAGTTTCTGGAGGCCTCATTCCAGCGTACGAGCTTCTTATTTCCAATTCTGCCGTTGCAAACCTCATTCGCGAAGGAAGGACTCACGAAATCAGCACGGTCATAGAAACCGGAATGGACCACGGAATGATAGACATAAACCGATGTCTTGCAGATTTGATACGCGCGGGCGAAATTACTGTGGACAACGCCTATCAGTATTCCATGAACCAGAAAGCGCTGGATCGATTCCTCTAGGACAGAAGATTTATGAATTAGGAATTAGGAATTAGGAGTTATGGTAGGCGAGTAATTTAGTTACTCGTTGACCATTTTATGTGATATTCTTAATTCATAATTCCTAACCCTTAATTCATATTAGTCATGCTATTCACTTACGAAGCTTTGGATAAAGACGGAAGCCGGCAAACGGGGAGCATTGATGCTTTCAATTCCGACGCCGCGATAAACTCAATTCAGCATCGCGGACTCGTAATAATTTCAATAAAAACCGCGGAAAAGAAGTCGCTTATAAACATAAGCCTTGCTTTTCTAAATCGCGTTTCAAACAAAGATATCGTTATTCTGTCGCGTCAGATGGCGACATTGTTCAACGCGCAAGTATCCGCGCTTCGGGTGTTCACGCTTCTCGCCGCCGAAAGCCACAGCCCCGAACTGCGCAGGCACATGACGGAGGTTTCTGATGATTTGCAGGCGGGAAACTCGATATCAAAAGCGCTCTCGAAACATCCCAAGATTTTTTCCGATTTTTATGTGAACATGGTTCGCGCTGGCGAGGAGTCTGGGAAACTGGACCAGACATTCAGCTACTTGGCGGATTATCTTGATAGAACGTACGAAGTTAGCAGTAAAGTCAAAAATGCGCTTGTGTACCCCATGTTTGTCGTCATCGTATTTATCGGCGTTATGTATTTCATGTTGACGAGGATTATTCCGCAAATCAGCCAAATAATCGAAGATGCGGGGCAGGAGATACCGATTTATACGAAAATCGTCATTGGCGCGAGCCATTTTGTTTCAAATTACGGAGTGTTCATAATAATCGCTTTGGCGCTTGGCGCGGCCGGCATATATCAATACAACAAAACACAAAAAGGGCGGATGGCGATTTCCAAATTCAAACTGTCCATACCGTATCTTGGCGACCTGTATCGCAAGCTCTACCTTTCGCGCATTTCGGACAATATGAACACGATGCTTGGGAGCGCGATTCCTATTATTAAGTCAATTGAAATAACGGCGGCGGTTGTCGGCGACGCGACGTATGAAAGCATTTTAAAACAGGTCGCTGATGATGTTCGCACGGGAAGCTCTTTGTCGGGCTCGCTTTCGGTTCATCACGAGATTCCCGAGATATAGATTCAGATGGAGAAAGTAGGCGAGGAAACAGGGGAGCTTGGCAACATTCTAAATACGCTCGCGAAGTTCTATACGCGCGAAGTTGGCGGCGCTATAGATACGATAATCAGCCTCATTGAGCCGGTTATGATTATTTTGCTTGCAGGTGGCGTCGCCGTTCTTCTCGCGTCCGTCCTCATGCCGATTTACAACCTCTCCTCCAGCATCAGCTAAAACTTAAGCTTCTGTAGAGGTTTGACCTCTACAGAAGCTTATTCTAAGGCATCTTTCTCGCCATTACTATATTCGTTATATCCAGCATCAGTGCGACCAAGAATCATATCTTTAGAGAAAACCTTGTATTCTGCGGGAGTGAAAATTTCTCCCAAGATATCCTTGTCTATGACGGGAGACTCTCTTGTGCCCGCGTAATCTCCAAGACTTGTGTACGGGTATTTACTCGCCCACGCGTATGCTTTTTCAAATTGTTTCGTCGCATTTTCTATCCCGCCTTTAAATATCTCAAATGCGTTTTTCACTTGTATATACGCGCTTACGTATTGCAAATAGTTGTCGTCCTGTATCGTCCGCGCCCGGTATGAACCTTGAAACAAACTGCCTTTTTCTTTGTACTTTGTGTTGAAGTGCATTGCCATACCGGTGCCGAGTTTTTGCATAAACAAAGCGATGCCGTCCTCCCGAGTTTCCTTCAAGAGAAGATGGAAGTGGTTATCAAGCAAACAAAAACATAGGATTTTCACGACTTTCTTCTGTGTGGGCCACACTGCGGGTCGCTTGAGTGTGTTAGCTATCTTTTCTTCCATGAGGTGCGAAACCAATTTTCGGGAGTGTTTTCGTTATTGAAGTGGTGTAACATAAGCAAAAATCGCCAGCGGTCCGAGTCGTCGCGGACAATTGGCGTTCCGCGCGCGCCGCGTTTGATGACGTGTACATAAGAACCGACAGTGAAGGGTTCCTTTCTCATAAGGTAAGTATATATCATATCTGTAGAGGTCAAACCTCCACAGCCCAC
>CAYJSB010000026.1:0-9910 GCA_964372805.1 uncultured Candidatus Saccharibacteria bacterium
TCACTCGCTCGGGAGAGAAGAGAGAAAAAGAAGATACTTTTTCTCTCCGCTCACTCGCTGGGCAATAAACACATCCTATTATAATTACACGACCGTTAGATTATAATAGGATGCCAAAACAAGTATCATTGAGTCTACCGTTTAGAGTCTACCGCGTTTAGAGTCTCACGTTTAGGTGTCTGACGCTCGTTGATACTCGCATAATACCCTCTCCGCCATTACCGCACGATCGTAAACGGTCAAAAAACCCCTAATCCCTGTGTATTTGCAATGAATTTTCATTTTGCTTTGTCTAAAATTCTAACTACACCATCTTGAAGGATGAAGCCGCCCTCGCGGCACTTCACCGCTTCGGCAAACACGTCGTCAGTGAATTCGGCGAAATTGAGAACATGCCTGACCAGACCGACGGCGATATCACCATCATCGCTGGCCATGCCATCTTTTCAAACTTCGTGGCGTACCACGCCACGCAATGCAAAGATGAGGCACTCCTTCATATCCCGCTCGGCGAAGCGGGACGAATCCGCCTTGCTTTCGAGGGCGAGATAGACGGCCAACCAGAGTATGTTGGGTTCACAATTGACCCGAAGCCTGAAGTTCTCTCCGGCCATCCGGATTGACCGCCGTATTTGTAAAACGGCGATAAGTCACAAAGCCCGCACGCAAACGCGCGCGGGCTTTTTTCTTTTCAAAATCGCCATTATACTATAAGAAAGTTATAGCGTTCTTATAGTATGATTTAATTTCCCTTAACCCACCGCTTTTTATGAGTTTATGGGAGAGAAGCCTATACGGACAAGTGGAATATTTTTTGATATCTCATTTTCTCTTAGAGCGTTTTCAAGCGAATGTTGATCGTGGCCAATCGCGATAACGTCTACCTTTTGATTTTTTAATACGTTCCAGCTTCCCTGCACCGCGTCACCGATGACAACTTCGTTGGCAAGGGCGGCGGCGCGAAGCGCCGCCGCACGTTCTTCCATTGGAATTCGCGGCTCTCTATTTTTCAATTTCCTTACTGCATCATCATGCGCAACAACGGCAATTAGATAATCTCCAAGTTTTTTCGCCTCACTCAAAAAATACCGGTGTCCGTCGTGTAAACCGTCAAAAACCCCGAAAGCCAGAACTTTCTTGGTGTGTTTAGCCATCCTATCGCAACGCCCTTGCCGCAAACGGAAGAAAATAATTTTTGACTACACTGGGCTCTATTTCAAGCGAAGATTTTTGCTGTCCTAAATCAGCCACCACCTCGCGTAATCGTAAAAATTCGCCAACGCGCAATTTCCAACGCGAATCGGAAATTGTAAGGTCGATGAGTTCTAGTGCTCGCTCTAGTGCTTTATCGGCACGGACGGCATTTGTTCCTCTCCATTGTAAAAGTCGATTGACTTCGCTTCCGATATTTCCCATCTGCATCGCAAGGGAAAAAGTGTTCCAACGGCCCTCTGCAAGTTTACTGTGTGTGATTTTAGGCATATTACTCTACAAAACTTTTTACTGTCTCGACAATCTTTTTCTTTACCGACTCGTCTTTGATATCCGGAGAGCGATTTCCAAAGGCAGGTTTTATATTAATGAGAGAATTGTATTCAATGAATTTGTCCCCCTCTCCTTCAGGATACAAATTGAAACCCCAAACATCCGACTGTTTGGACCCGTCTTTTAAAAGCAACTCGTTGCTATCTATATGAAGCTCGCCGCCCACTGCCATAATTCCCCGTTCAATGTCAGCGGTTGCTTTTACCATATCGCCAAAAATCTCTTCGGCAAGCTTTTTAAGTTCAGAGCGAGAAATCTTATCCTTTACTATTTTGATTATCATAGCGACATTTTACGCCCGTTTTACTATCTTCACCACTCCCTTCTCCGCCACAGCACCATCCGCCTCAAGCGGAGGTGCTGGACTTTGCTATCCACGCCGGTATTTTGTACGATATATCGTACAACATTATTCGTTGTTCTTTTTGATAATGGTAACTACTCCGCGTTCGGCATCCACTTCCACCAAATCGCCGTCTTTGAGCACTTGCATTGCGTGCATGCAACCAACAATACATGGTATTTTAAGCTCGCGCGAAATAATGGCGGCATGAGAGGTAATACCACCTTCGTCTGTTACAATTGCACCAGCTCTTTCAGCAATTACCATCATGTTTGGCTGGGTCATGCTTGTCACCAGCACCTCACCCTCCCGAAATCTTTTAATATCTTCCTTGAGCGTTTCCAGATCGGAAACAACAACCTTGCGAACAACCCCTCTGCGGACACCGAGCGAAGCCGGTTGGCCCTTAATGACATCTGTGCTCGGAGCAGCGACAATTCGCTTTTGGTACAAACTCTTCGCCTCTGAAGAACCGAGTATTCGAATATCACTCCCCTGTTCATATTCAATGGCGAAAGCCTTCTTTCGATCTTCAATTATCTTCTCAATGCTACCCGTAAACACTCCCCCCAAAAGGTCTGCAATCTCATCTCCCGTTACGAACGACAGCAATTCAATGGTTGCAATAGAAAGCCGGCGTGCAACCTCAAGCCAAAGGTTGCGGGCGAGATAATAGCTACCCGCCCAATACGATTTAATGTTCATCCTCTCAACCGACTGGGTTTGCAGAACATTTGCACAAAAACGGGCCCTGGCTCCGCCCTTTCCAAGACTTTCTAGTATTTCCTCTTGCTCTGATTTCAAGGCGCTCTTTACTGCAGTATCCGCTGTCTCTACCTCCATCTTTCTCTTTTCTTGTCCTATTCGATCCATAAGGTACGCGAGAGCTTTTTTCTCATCCAACTCACCGAACACAAGCCAGGGGTATCTGGAGAGGTGTCGCAGTAAAGCATCTTCTCGAGGAACGCTACCAGAAACGAGTTTGAGCCAATCTTGATATTCCTTTTGAATATCATCGGGCTCTGTCGCAGTCGCAAGCACAACGAAAGAAGTAGGGGCTGTCCTCTCTCTTTTTCTCAATACCCGTTCCAGCTCGCGCTCAGTAGCGTATGTAAATTCTGTGCGAGTGCTGCCAAAATAGGCAATGGCATCTCTGTCGTTTTCGACAAACCGATGAATGTCATTTGCCAGCTCTCCATTGCTGACGCTCTTTCCATACTCCTTTTTTTCTATCAACCGTATCCACCTCCACCACCCTTCTCTCTCTTTGTGGTAGCGTTTTTGATACGACTCAAAATACTCTCGATCAAGAAACCGCGCGCTTTCATTCCGCAGCCGATCCAAATCATCTTCCCGCATATATGCAGACGCAAGATAGCCGTCGAAATATGCAAAGTATGTCCGTGCTGGATAGACATCGGGTCGCTCCTTGAGAGCCTTAGCCGTAGATATCCACTTCACCATAAACGGCGTCTGGCTCCACATAAATATCCATGTATCCTTTTTAGCTTGCTTAAAGGGCATAATCACAATTCTGCCTTACTTTTTGGTGCTCCGCTAATTTGACAAGATACGCTTATGTATGCTAATATGCGCTTAGATAAGCAACCGTCAACCAACCTAATAGCGAGATGTTTCCGCTATTCGGTAAACAAGAAAGGAAAGTGCCTTGTGAAAAAGATTCTGTGCGTTTGTATCGGAAACAGTGACCGGAGCCCGGTCATGGCTGCCGTCCTTGGCATGTTCTTGAAGAACACTGGCCACAATGTTGTCTGCGAGAGCGGTGGAATCGGAGAAAGCGCGCGAGGAGGATTCGCCTCGCCCTTTGGGATCGCCGCAGCACGGCGCATCGGCCTGGACATATCTCGTCACCAAAGGAGACATGTCGATTCAGTTAGTCTCATGGAGTACGATTTGATCGTCTGCGCCGATGACGATATTGCGGGCCGAATTGTCGAGAAGGGCGTAGATGTCAAAAAAGTGTATAACGCCCAAGTAATCAATCCGTGGCCCGTCCACTTTGAACAGGACTACGAGACGACGATGGTGGCAATCCTTGGTTCGATGTACAAAATCATCGCGCGGTACTTCCCTCAGGAATTTTCTGAAGTGTAAACTCCGAAAACCTTAAGAGACCAACTCACCCGATTTGGTCTCTTTTTATAATCCTCACCACCCCCTTATCGGCATCCACCTCCACCAAGTCGCCGTCTTTGAGAATCTTGGTTGCGTTGCGGGTGCCGATGATACAAGGCTTCCCAAGTTCTCTTGCAATTATTGCCGCGTGGCAGGAAATGCCACCCTCATCAGTTACAAAAGCGCCCGCCTTTTTCATAAAAGGAAGAAACTCGGGCCGAGTCATTGAGGTTACAAGAATGTCCCCTTTCTGCATCACATCCTCGTTTACATGAGGATCAATAATAATTCGTACCGTACCTGAAACTATGCCGCGGGACGCGGCCATTCCTTTTACTTCGGTTTTACCCTTCTCACTTTCCGCCAACACCTTTTTGAAATCTGACCAAAGTCGGTCGCATTCATCTCCGAACGCATACGAAAATTCACCTTTTGGAGAAACGTAATGAAAGATGCCTTCGAGTTGCAGTTCAAGTTGTTTTTGTGTCAGTTTCTCTGCGAAGAGATCATCAACCTGTTGGGGCAAGAGCGCGTTCACCAGCTCTACGGGAAGATTTTGTCGTCTAAAGACTTCGCGCAAAATCTTCATGAGTCCGTAGACCCCAATATAGTTGAGCTTTTTTCGCTCATCCCGCCATACCGCAAGATTTTGAAAAAATTGTAGCGGGTTAGCATTTAAATTGTGCTTTTTCAAAATAGCTTTTTGGGCATCTGTGGGTGAGACGTATGTCGGCTTGTGGTTTTTGGAAATCTCTTCGTTAATAAACTCATCGGTCAGCTCTCGGTAGTGCGAATAATCCACGGCATACCAGAAAAAATCTTTTTTTAAGGATTCTTTCGTTTTCTTTCCTTTCTGCAGGTCAGCGAGAGCAATCTCCCATGAGGTGACAAAAGCCGGAACATTTGGCGTCAGAAGCATGTGTATTTCGTCGTCAGAAAAATTGCGGTCTTTTTGGATAGCCGCAATAGTTTCCTGGTCTACTCCACTATCGAAACTATCAATAAAGATGAGCACCGCCCACATGTCCTGATCAACGTCGTAAAGCTCATCATAGCGCTTGCGTAATTCATCTAAAGACATGCCGCTTAAATCTTCGTGGTCAATTTTCCGGCTTAACTCGGTAATTCCGGTATCCAAACGAGCAATTTCTTTCCTCCACGAAATGGGCAAATCGCCATCTGAAACCTTGAGCGTCTCTTTTGCGACGTGTCTGAAACTCTCTTCGTAGAAATAAAACTCCGCATAATCGTTCTTGAACATCCCGAAACTTTCTCCCCAATTAGCGGGAAGCCATTTAAGCATTGGCGTACCGGTTGTCAAAAACGGCAGCATGATTTGATACATACCAACCTTGCCCTCTTGCCTGTAAAAGGGTTTGTTTTTCTTTGGATGTATTTCTGTAACTTTCCGTATCATGCCTTTTTAATTATTTTTACGACCCCCTCGTTTGCGTTGACTTCTACAAGGTCCCCGTCTTTCAAAACTTTCGTGGCGATTTTTGTTCCAACGATACAAGGTTTCCCGAATTCACGCGACATGATGGCTGCATGAGAAAGTAAACCACCTTCATCAGTAACAATTGCAAGGGCGCGCTTCATTGCTGGAACATAATCAGGCCCAGTCATTGAGCAAACGAGAATCTCCCCATCTTTAAGCCGATAAGAATCTTGAGGTGCGGGGGCAATTCTTACTTTCCCCTTCACTCGCCCACGCGATACAGATTGACCCTCAAATTTTGAGACAAGGGGTATCGTTTTGTTTATTGAGGTATCAAACCAACCACTCAATGCTACACCCTCCTTGCCAACGGCAAGCAGGGTTTCACCGCCGATGAAAGCGTACACGTGACCCAGCTTACGTTGTTCTATTTCCTTTTGGTCGATTCCACCCTCTCCACTTAAGCCAGACACGATTTCTGCAGATGTGAGATATTGTGTATCAGTATTTTTTATTCGCAAGCGGGAAGCAATTAAATCAAGGAAGCTACGGAGGGAACCTCCCGCCTTTGTTGCCTGCTCAACACTGGCGGTGAGAACCCACCCTAGCTCCCGCGCCGATTCTATATCAGTGCGTAGTATTAAATCTTTTTTTACAATCTCAAACAATTGAATAGTTTTTTCTCTGTTCACTGCAAGAGCTTTTTGCTGGTTTTTAAACTTCTCCCTCGCGCCGGATTCTGCTGCAGTTTTTATACTCTCAATCAATCGGCGTTTAGAAAGTGGCAATAGTGGCAAGAAGAAGAAAGTCTTTGTCCATGCGTACGCATGTAGATAAGCGCGAGTTTTCTTTAGAAAGTCAGAATTGCCCTCAAATGGCGAGCTGTTCTCGGCGATTGAAACTAATTCAAAAAAATCTTCTTGCTCTGTTTGAAATGCAGCTTTCTTGATCGGAAAGACAAGTAGAGCCAATGCATCAGTGAGGTCCGTTATCTTTTCTAGCTTAGATGTGTGTCTTGCCAACCCAACCTTCACGCGATCAGTCAGCATGTTTTCCTCGGAAACATACCAGGGAATATAAAACCAAGGCATCATCTTTAAATAAGCCTTATCAAATTCCCTCCATAACTCAAGAAGCGCTTTATCGGTAATATCGACTTTTTGTATGTTTTTATTTATAGAATCAACAACCTGACTGAACTCTTTCATTCGCTCAATTGAACTCTTTAAGACGTATTCCAGATATTCTTTGTCCGTGATGGCTTCTTTTAGTTTCTCGAGCAAGTCAGATTTTTTTGCTTTTTTGACATAACCGCGACTTGAATTACTGAAAATATAGTCATACGGCTCAACAGGAAGTTTTAGTTCAAACGGAAGGTTAAAATACAACCCTCGACAATGACAGTCTGCCATCAAGATGCAGTTCTTATTTCTCTGTTGGAATTCAAATTCCCATTCTTCTAGGTGTAAATCTGATTTAGTAAGTTTATTCATACTCTCGTAATGACTTTCACTAGCCCCCCCCTTCTCTTGTCCCACGTACGCCTCGGGACCTAGCTGTGTCTTGTGCAGATTGTACATAATACAGATTATTTCTTTCTCTCGATTATGGTAACTACTCCGCGTTCGGCATCCACTTCCACCAAATCGCCGTCTTTAAAAATTTTGGTACCCATTTTAGTAGATATAACGCATGGCTTTTTCATTTCTCGCGCAATGATCGATGCGTGACATAATATTCCTCCCTCATCAGTAACGAAAGCAGCAGCTTTTTCCATAGCTGTTATATAAGACGGGAATGTCATCACGGCAACTAATACATCACCTTTCTCAACTTTGGAGATGTCATTTGGATCTAATACAATTTTTACTTTACCTTTGACAACTCCCTTGAAAGCAGCCATTCCTTTTACCTCGGAAACGTTCTCAATACTCCTTGAAACTCCTTGATCTTTTTTCAACTTCTCTACCTCCTCTTTTCCAGAATAGATGTGATATTCGTCACCAATAATAAGAATTGCCCAGACCTCTTTTCGTGCGGCCACATCCACATTCACACCTTCTCCTCTAAGTTTTTTCCGCAGCTCTGTTTCTGAGTGGTATAACGCATCGTCCAGTGTTAAATCCAAAAGTTCTGCAGCCATTACTAATACAGGAAAAAACAAATAAAAGGCCTGGCTTAAAGTGTCTGTTCTATAAGTTCTGATGTATACATACTCTTTGATCAGAAATATTGTATCTTTCTGATCCGGGATTAATGAATATTTGCTAGAAAAATTATTAGCAAATTCTCTAATTTTCTTTTCATTGCCCCCCAGTTCCTTTAATTTCTCTTCAGGATTCTCTTTTATAGTTGTCTGCAATCTGTTTATGACACTAGTTCGTGTTATAGGAGTTCCTTTAAACCACCTCACATGAATCCAACCGTAGTCATTGACAAAAGAATCTATTTTTAAGAGAAAATCAGGACGCTCCTTAGCGATTTGTACTTCTATGTCTTTTTCTGATCTAAAGATATTCGTAAGAATTTCGTCCTTGTTTATTTCAGCAGCAAGACTCCAAATCATCGGGCCTTCTTTGGAAGAATCGTTGATTTTAAGTGGTAACAACAGCTCTGCGATAGTATTTTGAATCTCAACTTCTGGGACAATACTTTTAACTATTTTGGTAATCTGTTCATTTAAATAACTCTCCATGACCCAGGGAATTGTAATGAAGACAGAGAAATCTTTTATTTCTTCAACCGCCCACGCAAATAGTGATTCGAGCTCTTTCTCGGAAAGATTTTTAACAGAATCAGTCGAAACTTTGTTTTTTAAATCCCTAATTAATTTCTCCCCCCGATCCTCGCAGACTTTTGCCATGTGCCACAAATAAGTATTACCTTCTCTTTTGTGATGTTCTATTTGCTTTGAAGCAACCTCGTCTCTAATCCCTTTGTTCCAAAACACGTCATTGGGATAAAAAACCTGTCCTGTCAATCCTTGATCGGAAATATCTAGGTATCGTCTGATATGCTTTCTGCTGTTTATAAATGCATTGAAACTGTAGGAAAGGGGCATGTATGCTCTATCTACTTGAAACTCCCATTCTATTTTTTGATTTGTATTCATATTTATTATTTATGGTTTTTGGGAAAGGGTGGTAATCGGGCGGGATTGGACAATGTAAAATTTGCCGGCTTCGCGGGCCCATTCAATGTCGCAGGGGAAACCGTAATGCTTTTCAATCTTAAGGATAAGCTCCGAAAGTTTGAGAATTTCTTCGTCAGAAAGCTTTTGCTTTTCCCCCTCGCTCGACGGGACATCTCGCCATTCATTACCCGACCCGCCCGAACTTGATACACTGCCATTCTCATTTCTCACTATTCTCTTATTCGTGCGAATTAGCCGATAGAGACCTCGTTCTTGGACAGAGATGTTTTTATCAATAATCCTGCGCGGCGCTTTTTCAACAACATAAGAATCGGGAGTAATTTGGCCGGAGACAATGGCTTCTCCCAAACCAAAACCCGCTTCAATAATAAGCTGGTTTTTGTCTTCGGTAACCGGATGCACCGAAAAAGCGATGCCAGAGACCTCTGACTCAACCATTTTCTGCACGACGACTGCTACCGAGATTTTCTGCGTGTGCAACCCTTTTTCAAAACGATAGAAAATGGCGCGCGGAGTGAACAGCGACGCCCAACAGTGCTGAACTTTCTCCAATAAATCTTTCTCGGTGGTATTGAGAAAACTATCCAGCTGACCAGCCCATGCCGCCGCAGACGAATCTTCAGCGGTTGCGGACGAACGCACGGCTACTAATTCTACACCAAGCTTTTTAAATTCGGTCTGAATCTCTTTGCCGATATCATCCGGCATCTTTGCTATCAAAATCAACGCTTGTATTTTTTCGGACGCCGCTTCAACGGTGTGAATTTCTCGATGGTCAACAGTATGCAGAACTGTATCAATTTCCACATTTAAATCAGTCTCTTTAAGAAATTGCTCAAATGTCTCTGCGGTCACGACAAAGCCCTGCGGCACTGGGATTCCTGCCTCCGTCATCTCGCCAAGCGATGCCCCTTTCCCGCCCGCGATAGCGGCATCATCTTTGCGCAACTCCTTAAAATTCTTTGTGAATGGCATATAGAGTTATAAAGTATTGTACACTTCTAATGGACTCAGCGAGAATCGGACTCGCGTCTCCCCAATGCGAATGGGGTGTATTACCACTATACTATGAGCCCACGCTGTTTCTAATGGGGTGCGAAGTGGCGCGCAGACTCGGTTCACTACGTGGCACGGTCGAACCGCAACTTCTACCTCACAAATTTCTGCTGGAAATTTCCGCGGAAGCAAAACATGCTTCCGGTCACTTCCATTGTCGGAGTGCCGAGAATCGGACTCGGGCCTCACAAATTTCTGCTGGAAATTTCCGCGGAAGCAAAACATGCTTCCGGTCACT
>CAYJSB010000027.1:0-983 GCA_964372805.1 uncultured Candidatus Saccharibacteria bacterium
TAGTGAGAAATGAGAATGGCAGTGTATCAAGTTGGTCGGGTTGGTCGGGTTGGTCGGGAAATGGGTGGGGTTATTCAAAGAGTTGCCAATTTTAGGATGGCGGAGTATTATCTTTTTGGAGTATTTATGATTAAAAAATTGATGATGCCTGTTCTTATCGTTTTTAGAACGGTCGAATACGCCGTTCTCGCGCTTCTGTTCGTTGTCCTTATCGGAGCGCCGCACGTGTTCCTCCAGAAAATTAAAAGGCAACACGTCTTTGCCAAAACTTCCCACGCGGGAAGTTTTTTATGCTTGAAAAAGCTTTGATTTTCTTGTATCGTTTGTATTGTATGCTCCATGTTAGTTGTTACATGCGCATTGTTGCCTGTTATTTTGTTGGATCGTCTGCTTGCGCAGGCAAGTCTAATGGCCCGATAAATTTTGCTCTTAAAAATCAGTTGTGCTCATCGCTGGGGGGTCGTCTAACGGTAGGACCGCAGACTTTGGATCTGTGTATATAGGTTCGATTCCTATCCCCCCAGCGATGAGCGTAACGTCAAAATTAAACAGGTAAATAGGACTAGGCCAAGTTTCAGAATTCGTTTTTTCGCCAGTTTGTAAATAGGTGATTAATTGCGAAACGCATGTCAGATTTCGTGAATGGGGGAAGGGTTCAGTTTGTGTGATTTGTGGTAGAATAGACTTACTATGAAAAACACAATTATCTCAATTATTGTTATTGTTCTAATTGGTGTCGGAGTGTACTTTTTGATTAACTGGTCGTCCGGCAAAATCAGTATTTCCAATGATTACAGCGGGCAAACGAGTACTACGACACAAGACGGTAGTACGGCGACGAGCACCGAGTCTGCGGTAAAAGGTCAAACCTTAATCGGAACTTCTGTAGAGGGGCGTCCGATAGTCGCTTATCACTTTGGAGAGGGCGAAAAAGAAATTCTTTTTATTGGAGGCTTACACGGCGGATATGAATGGAATACCGT
>CAYJSB010000027.1:993-9467 GCA_964372805.1 uncultured Candidatus Saccharibacteria bacterium
TCAAACCTCGACATCATTCCAAAAAACCTAACGATAACAGTAATTCCGGTTTTGAACCCGGACGGTTTGAACAAGGTTGTGGGCACGACCACGCGTTTTGCTTTGTCCGCCGTACCATCCTCGCAGTCAGTACAAATATCAGGACGTTTCAACGCAAGCAACGTAGACCTTAACAGGAACTTCGATTGCGACTGGAAATCAACTGGTACTTGGCAGAATACGACTGTAAGCGGAGGAAGCGCGGCGTTTTCCGAACCGGAAAGCCAAGCAATAAAACAATATGTAGAGAAAAATAAGCCGGTAGCGGTTGTCGCGTGGTTTAGTGCCGCGGGCGGAGTTTATTCTTCAAGTTGTCACAACGGCGTATCGACCGAAACGAGCGCTGTCGCAAAAGCATACGCGAAAGCTTCCGGTTATCCCGCTTACAACGACTTCGACTTTTACGCGATCACTGGCGATATGACGAATTGGCTTGCAAAAGAAAATATCACTGCGATAAGCGTGCTCCTTACAAACCACACGGACACCGAGTGGACCAAAAATCTCGCTGGCATAAACGCTTTGCTTCTTCATTACGCCAAATAGTCTCAGGCCGGTTTATAGAAATGCTCTCTCCCTATAAAAAGCGGATTATTATCGCGGTTATTGGAGTTGTCCTGCTTGGTGTTGGAGTTTTTGCGTTTCTAAGCTGGCATAAAACATCGGAGAAGGGAATTGCCGAACAGTCCGGTTCTTTGGCTGATAATCCGAAGCAAGAAGTAATTGGAACATCCGTGCAAAGGCGCGCCATCGATGCTTATACTTACGGAAACGGAAAGACCAGACTTCTGTTAGTTGGCGGCATACACGGCGGATACGAATGGAACAGCGTGCTTCTTGCGTACGCTTTCATGGATTATCTCGACACGCACCCGGAAATTATTCCAAGCAATCTTTCGGTTACGATAATTCCATCCGCGAACCCAGACGGGTTGTTCAAGGTGATAGGCAAGGGAGGGCGCTTCACAGTCGCCGATGTTTTGTCAAGCGCAGACCAATCGCCAGGCCGTTTTAACGCGAACGGGGTAGATCTAAATCGAAACTTTGATTGCAGGTGGCAGTCGAATGGCGTTTGGCAGTGGAGAACCGTAAGCGCGGGTACGGTACCTTTTTCCGAGCCGGAAAGCCGCGCGATTCGGGATTTTGTATTAAGAGCTCGTCCGGCAATCGCTGTCTTTTGGCACAGCCAATCAAACGCAGTGTACGCGTCGCAGTGCGAGAAAGGCATACTTTCAGAAACGATTTTCGTTATGAATGCCTACTCAAAAGCAGCCAGATATTCCGCGGTAAAAGTTTTTGACGCGTACGCGACAACAGGCGCTGCCGACGACTGGATGGCCTCAATAAATATTCCGGCAATTACCGTTGAGCTTAAAACTCGCGATACGATCGAATGGGATAAGAATCTCGCCGGCATAAAAGCTCTGCTCGATTACTACAGACAGAAATAAGCCGTGATATAATCAATTTGATGAAAGGTCATAATATACAAGAAGTTGTAAGCAGGAATCGTATTTGGATTGCAGTTGTCTCCGTCGCGATAATTGTAACCGGTGCGTTTGTTTATTCTTTTTTGAGAATCGTATCGCTTGAAAAAAATGTTGAGTCTCTTTCTCAAAATCTTGCCTCAACTACGGCGCTGCTCTACGGGACGGCCGACTCTTTATCGAAGAACGTCACAGACCTGCGCTCGCAAACTGTAGGGATATCGGAAACGCTTTCGAGCGCGCAGCAGAATATCAGCGCGGTGCAAAGTCAAGTAGGGGGAGTAGAGCAGGCCGTTGGTTCCATATCTGGAACCGTATCTACGCTTCAGAAGCTTGTTGCCATAGACCCCGAACTTCTAAAAAAATATTCAAAAGTTTATTTTTTAAACGAAAATTACACGCCGGCGCATTTACTCGTGATTCCACAGAGTTACGTTTATAGCAATTCGGTAAAAGAGCAATTTTTACAGGAGGCGTGGCCCTTTTTGCAAAAATTGTTGGACGCGGCTAAATCCGGCGGTGTAATTCTCTATGTTAAATCAGCTTACCGTTCATACGCCGAACAACAGACGCTCAAATCCGCATACACGATTATTTATGGCGCCGGAACCGCAAATTCATTTGCCGCCGATCAGGGCTATTCGGAACATCAATTAGGTGTGACATTAGATTTTATGACGGGAGGACTTAATGGAGAACTGTCGGACTCTTTTGACAGTACGCTTGCTTACCAGTGGCTAAAGTTGAATGCTCACAAGTTTGGTTTTGAGCTCTCTTATCCGAAGGGCAATGCCTACTATGTCTATGAGCCATGGCACTGGCGTTTCGTAGGAGTAAAACTTGCAACGTTTCTGCACGACAATAAAATGAACTATTACGATATGGACCAGCGCGATATCGATACTTATATAGCAAGCCTGTTCGACTAGGCGTTTTGCAATTTGTTATTTGTGGCGATTTTTTGTTTTTTCGTGTAGAGTTTAGGGTATCTTATGAGCAAAAAGAAAGGGAAAATACAAACCGAAGCCGGTTCGGCAACGATGGATAATATCGTGTCGCTTTGCAAACGGCGCGGGTTTATATATCAAGGTTCAGAAATTTACGGCGGGCTAGCCGGCACTTGGGACTACGGCCACCTCGGAGTTTTACTCAAGGAAAATATCAAGCATGAATGGCTGAAGCGTTTTTTGCGTAACCGAAGCGATATGTTTGCGGTTGACGCATCAATCATTATGAATGCCCGCGTGTGGAAAGCGACGGGGCATGCGGCCGGTTTTACAGACCCTCTTGTGGAATGTAGGAAGTGCAAGCATCGTTTCCGCGCCGATCAGCTTCAAGGTCCGACCTTGAATGGCTCCCAAAGGTCGGACATTTGTCCTGACTGCGGAGGAAAGCTCGGTGAGGAGCGGACGTTCAGTATTATGTTTGAAACGCGTGTCGGCGCCGGTGGCGGAGAAGAGTCAATGTCGTATTTGCGCCCCGAGACAGCTCAAGGAATGTTTGTTAATTTCAAGAATGTAATTGATTCATATCACCCGAAACTTCCGTTCGGCCTCGCGCAAATCGGCAAAGCATTCAGAAATGAAATTGCCCCGCGCGATTTTCTCTTCAGAACGCGCGAATTTGAGCAGATGGAGATAGAATATTTCGTGCACCCAAAACAATGGATGAAAGTGTTCGAGGAATTTCGGAAACAAACGCACGATTTTTTTAACGACATCGGGCTGCCCGCAGGAAGCGTGCATGAACGCGACGTTCCTGACAGCGAGCGCGCTTTTTATTCAACACGCACTATAGATTTTGAGTTTGATTTTCCATTCGGAAGAAAGGAGCTGTGCGGACTTGCGTACCGCACTGATTATGACCTTAAAGCACACACGAAAGAAAGCGGGGTTGATTTGTCCTATCTTGATGAGGAAACAAAGGAGCGTTTTGTTCCGCATTGCATCGAGCCGTCATTTGGACTGGATCGAGCGGTACTCGCCGTGCTTTCACAGTCGTACACGGAAGAAAAAGTTGAAGACGAAACGAGAGCAGTCTTGAAATTGCCGCCAAAAATCGCGCCAACGCTTGTCGCGGTTTCGCCACTGCTTCGCAATAAGGAAAAACTTGTTGAAAAGGCGAAAACGATATTCCAAGAATTGAAACGTGAATTCGGCAGAGTAGCGTACGACGACAACGGCAATATAGGCAAGCGCTACCGCAGACAGGATGAAATCGGTACGCCTTATTGTGTGACAATCGATTTTGACACAATAGAAAAAGATGATTCGGTAACGGTGCGCGATCGCGATACGATGGAACAGATTCGAGTTCCGGTAGAGAAAGTCGGGGCGTATTTGAAAGAGAAAATCGCTAGGTAAAAATTTCCGTCAGATGAGATATAATACAGGGCATGGAACATCTTACGGAACTAGTCGCCAAGTATAGATATTGGCCCTTCTTGCACGTTTGCATTATTCGATAGACGTGCTTTCGGCTTTCTTCATAACTTATCCTATTTACCATTTGTGCAGAGTATGTTCCAAGAGTGACTACAAAGTATTCACGAGGGGTTTTCAAGATTCTACCAATTCTGCCATTAATCTGTTATAATCGGTTTGCCACGCGCAGAAAACTAAAAGTATGCGCGCGGCGACCGTTCGTGTAGGACGGGTCTTCATACGTTTCCCTTGGCGGGGAAACACTTGGGCTGCGCGGAAACACGCAGCCCATTTTTTGTTTTAGCAGTATATGGCTCAAAATATGATCGGAAGTTGATTTATAGTTATTCACACATTTACTTGCTTTTGTATTGCTTTAGTTTAAACTATTTTATTGTAAGTTTTACTTAGTAGTTCTTTGAGGCCTTACCTCGCTATTTTCCTCCACGACATAGTTGGGAGGGGTTGCACATTGTCCGGTGCAGCCCCTCTTTTTTTGACCCTGCTACAATAGGAGCATGAAAGGGGCTGTTCTAATATCACTATTTTTTGTATTTTTGCTTCCGTATATTATGGCTGATATTAAACCTGGAATTTTAGCGATTTCTATATATCCCGCAAAACCGCTGCAGGGAGATCCGGTTCTCGTAGTCGCTGATATTCCCGAGGATGTTTCGTTAATGAGCGTACAGGTTGGTACTATTACGCTTGACACGTTTTCTTTTAAAGGGAGGAACGGCGCTTTGGTTGGCATTGACCTTGGATCGGGAACAGGAATTCGACGAGCTGTCGCGCATTTATCAAATGGCGTAGATATTTTTACTGAGTTTACAATTGTTGCTCGTCCTCGAATTGTTGAAAAATTAGGCATTCCGAAAAAACTGGGCGGAGACACGGCGGCTAGTCAAGCGCGCCTTGTTGCCAATCTCCTTAATGAAAATAAAATACTCGCAAGCACTAAAACTGAATCTAGAGCGCTGTGGGAAGATGTATTCGCCATGCCACTGGCCTCAACTATCATTACAGATACATACGGGTATGTGCGTTTGGCTGGAGTTTATTCAATTCCGCATAAGGGCGTGGATTTTCGCGCGGCGGCCGGCACGCCGGTTTTTGCGATGAATCGCGGAATTGTGCGGCTTGCGCAGGAATTTCGGGTGTACGGAAAGACAGTCGTGATTGATCACGGTCTGGGACTTCAGTCTATTTATATGCATCTATCGGAGTTCAAAGCACAACTTGGGCAAATTGTGAAAAAGGGTCAGGTTATTGCTTTATCAGGCGATTCAGGATACGCCGAGTTTCCGCATTTACACGTTAGTGTGAGAATTGGAGGGATATCAATTGATCCGGTTGCTTTTTTGGCTCTGCTTGGGGAAGATTCCACGCTAATAAACCCCCGCTCGTCCATATCCCCGTAGACAAGCTCGCGGGGAATTCTGCGTGCGTGCAGATTAAAATAATTTTACCGTCGTGCCCGCATCGTGTACCATATAGCTAACACATGAAATCGCGCGTAATTTCAAGGGTATTATCGTATATATTTTTGCTGGCGCTTATAGTTATTGGCGTCAAAGTGTATTTTTATTATTTCCAGAAGCCGTGCTCAAAACCTATCACTTACAAAATAGGACAATTTGACACTAAGTTTGGCGTAAGCCGCGCTGATTTCCTTTCCGCGATTGAAGACGGCGGAGTTTTGTGGGAAAAAGCTTCAGATAAGGACCTTTTTGCTTATCATGCGGATGGAAAATTGGCTATCAATTTGATATATGACGAGCGCCAGCAGGAGACGCAGGAACAGCAAGCGCTTCAGGTAGATATCGATCGTTCAAACGCGATATATAAAACAAAACGGCTGGAGCTTGAATCGGTTCAATCGGAATACAAAAGCGCCGCCGCTGAATACGAATCGCTTTTGCAAACATATAAAATGCAGTCGTCTGATTACCAATCTCAAGTATCAAAATGGAATAAGCGCGGCGGCGCACCTCGCGCAGAATATGAACAGCTTTTGGCGCTTCAGCAAAAACTTACAGGACTTCAGAAGGAGCTTGATGCAAAACGTTTTCTGGTAAATGCATTAGCCGATAAAGTAAATGCGCTGGTAATAGAAGCGAACCGTTTAGCGCAAGAAGCGAATGCATATGTACGCGAATATAACGGTGGAAGCCTTGTCGGTACGCAGTTTGATCAGGGGCTTTTTGTTCGCGATGCGACAGGCACATCGATTAATATCTATCAATTCAGCGATCGGGAAAAGCTTGTACGGGTTATATCACACGAACTGGGCCACGCGCTTGGGCTGAATCACACAAACGATCCTACCTCAATTATGTACGAACTTAATCAGGGTGAAACCGAAAATCTAAATCGGGAGGATGTAAATGCGTTGCGCATTTTGTGCGATAAATAACGAGTTCTATGAAAACTGCCGCGGTATTTATTTCGAGATTATTTTACACAATGGCAATTAGGCCTCTGCTTTTTCGTCTCAATCCGGAAAAGGCGCGCGAGAGAATTGTACGAATTGGCGAATATTGCGGTAAAAGCAGATTTGTCACTGCGGCCGCCTCGAGATGTCTAAGATTCTCTGACGGAGCGCTTCGTCAGCTGTTGTTTGTAATAGATTTTGATAATCCTATTGGCCTATCCGCCGGTTTCGATTTTGAGGAACGTGTTGAGTAAATATCAAATAGGATGAGAGAACTTTATCGAAAATACGAGAGGCACTTTACAACCACAGCGTTCATCGCCGGTTTTATTTTTGACAATTTGACGATTCAGCAGATTGATCGCTGGTTTGAGCATCTGGTGCTTGTTTTGTTTCTTTGTTTCTCGGCGCTTGCAATAATTGTTTACAACTCATTTGATATTGAACGCCAGCGCGCCTCTTATTTTGGAAGAACCGCAGGAAAAGCTGTTCGCTGGCTTCCTGTGTTAATCCAGTTTTCGTTCGGCGCGGTGTTTTCCGGTTCTCTCGTCTTTTATTCCCGCAGTGCGTCGCTTTCGGTCAGCTGGCCGTTTCTTGCAATGCTAATTGTCTTTGCGGTCGGCAATGAGATTGTGCGTAGCCGATATGGCCGTTTTGCTTTTCAGCTCTCGGCGCTTTTTGTCGCGTCTTTTTTTTACGCATCATTTGCGATACCTGTTCTCATAAAAAGCATTGGTGTCGTCTCGTTTATTCTGAGCGGATTGGCGAGTCTTGTCTTTGTTATGATCGTGGGGCGAATAATCAAGTGGACATTTCCGGAGCGCTTCGCTAAAAGCCGCGCCATGATATGGGTAAGCATAATTTCGCTGTACGCTATGTTTAACGTGCTTTATTTTACGAATCTTATTCCGCCACTTCCTTTGGCTCTTAAAGAAATCGGAATCTATCATATGGTTTCCAGAAGCGATTCCGGCGATTACGTCTTACGTTATGAATCGGCCCCGTGGTACTATTTCAGAACTGTCAGTCCGACATTTCACACAGGCAACGGCAATCTCGCTTATGCTTATAGTTCGGTGTTTGCTCCGATGGAGTTTTCCACAAAGCTTATTCATGAGTGGTTTTATCGAGATGAAGCACGGAAGTGGATTTTGGCGGAGAAAGTCTCTTTCCCGATTATTGGCGGACGCTCCGAAGGATATCGCGGATACACGACAAAAAATGTTTTCCCTGGGAAATGGCGCGTAGATGTAAAAGTTCCGAACGGAAGCACCGTCGGCCGAACGGTGTTTACGGTTGTTTCTGGCGAATACCCGAAACTTGAAACCATTTTGCGGTAGCGGTATGGTTAAGCGAAAGCAATTATGCACACCAATAAAACTGTTTACATTTTCATAGCGGTCGTCGTTCTTGCCGTCATAGTCGGCTCGTCGGTTTATCTTCAGGGGATGCTGTCGGAACTTACCGGCGCTTTTGAACGGTTTGTAAAAGAATATCCTTTTTTGAGCGCGATTTTGTTTGTCGCGCTTGCGTCGGCCTCGGTGCTTATCGGTCCGTTTTCAAGCGCGCCTATTATTCCTTTTGCTGTCGCGGGCTGGGGAGTGCCGCTAACGATAGCGTTTACGTTTTTTGGCTGGATACTTGGCGATTGCGGAGCATATCTAATCGGACGTTACGCTGGCAGACCCGCAGTTTCATTTTTCATGGGACGAGAGAGGCTTTCTCGCTGGACAGCTATGGTACATCCGAAGATGAAATTTTCACTGCTTTTATTATTTCGGTTTGCGATGCCTGCAGAAACGGGATATTTATTCGGACTATTTTCTTATGATTTTATAAAGTATCTTATTATTACTTTCTTGGCTGAAGCTCCGCTTGTATTTCTCGTTGTATATGCAGGCGATGCATTTCTTCTGAAAAATTGGGTAGTGTTCGGAGCGCTCGTTGGAATAGGTATTGTAGCCCTTGTAATTGTCTTTCGCGTATTTTCACGCCATTTCCGTGAAAATAAGAACGAGTGATATACTGAAAATATGGCAGCTCGCACTACATATATATTCGCATCCCTGCTCGTAATGGCGGTTTTCACGG
>CAYJSB010000028.1:0-5983 GCA_964372805.1 uncultured Candidatus Saccharibacteria bacterium
TCCTGTATGCTGGGGTTCTTCAAAAACCAATGTCAAGGTTGAACCTTGACATTGTGCTCTGCATTGCCCGAAAGCTAAAAGCGCTAAGCTCCAAGCACTAAGCTATTTTCCCACGTATGAAAGCGTCATCCGCTGGTCTTTCGGTTCAAACAGTGTAATTTTGAAATCGTAGGTTTTGCCAAGTTCAAGAGCTTGACGAAGTTTATCTTCTCCTCCAAATTCGCTTACGTGGACAAGCCCCGCGACTCCTTCCTCAATTGAAGCGAGCGCGCCGTGCTTGTTGTATTTGATGATAACCGCCTTAACTGCCTGATCCTTAACGTATTTGTCCGCCGCTCCGATCCAAGGATTCAGTTTCAGCGCCTTGATAGACAGAGATATTTTTCCTTCCTTTACTTCAATGACGCGGACGCGCACCTTGTCGCCTATTTTGAATCTGCTGCGCGGGTCGTCCACTAGAGCCCAGTCAATTTCCGAGATATGCACCAATCCTTCCAAACCTTCTTCTATTTTGACGAAAATGCCGAAATCTACTGCGCCCGTCACGGTCCCTTCAAGCTCGTCGCCAACGGCATATTTGCCGACGATTTTCTCCTTCTCTTTTTCGGTCTGATTTTTCTCGGAGAAAATTAATTTGTTTTCAAGCGGAATCGCCGTAATGATAGAAACCGAAAGGCGCTGGCCGACCAACTTTCTTAATTCCTCAAGAATTCTGTCTTTGTTTCCGTCAGTTACGCGCGGATAATGTTCAGCTTTCAATTGCGAAGCCGGCAAAAATCCCTGAATATTCTGCCATTCAAGAATAAGCCCGCCCTTGTTAGCCTCTTTAACGGGAAGTTCAAGAATGCGCTTTTCTTTGATAGCTTGTTCCGCTTCGCCCCACACGAGCGCTTTGCGCGCTTCCTTGAGCGAAAGTTCAATATATCCGTCCGGATTTTCGAGACTGACTATTTTAGCCGCGATGACGTCGCCGATAAGCACTTTTTTGATGAGTTCGCGCGCGTTGATATATTCGCGTCCGTATATGATGCCGGTTCCAAACGGAGGAAGGTCGACGTAAACGGCTGCTTTGGCAAGTCCAAAAACTTTTCCTTCAATAACGTTTCCAACATTCGGCGGTGCGGAAACCGAATGCATCATCTTTCCCATGGCCGTCACTTCTCGGCGCGCAAAAGCGTTACGCGCTTCGTCGTGGATGTCAACGTTTCCGCCGGCCGCCGCAGGGTGCACCGCGCGGTCTCTTGTAGTATCCATAAGAATAATACGAGCGGAGGTTTAACTGCGTCGCGTCTGTCAGGCAGTTAAGGTTACTTCCGTCCCTTGATTATTAAACGCCTTTTGTGTTGCCCCCCACTTTCTAATAGTTCAGGCTTTGTCCGCCCATGTTATGAATCGTGGTGTACCGGTGGCTCTGATGTACTGCTGGACTTCTAGAAAGTGGGGGGAGGCGTAGAGAGAATTATACCGATTTTTGTGAACCATGCAACTTGCATCTATACCATAAACCCTTTACCCTATACCCTGTGGTCATCACCTACGAAGGAGCGGAATTTTTTAGAGTTCAATACGGCGATGTTGTCGTCGCGCTCAATCCTATTTCCAAAAGCTCTAAATTGAAGAGCCGGCGTTTTGGCGCAGACATTGCGATTATCTCGACAAATCATCCTGATTTAAACGGGGTTGATACAGTAACTCTCGGCGACAAAAAGCCGTTTGTTATAAGCGGGCCGGGCGAATATGAATATAAAGAAGTGCTTGTGCGAGGTCTTGCTACCGAAACAAAATATGGAGGGGAAGCGCGCACCAACACGGTATATCTCGTTACGATTGAAGGACTGAACCTTTGTTTTTTGGGCGCTCTCGGAAAAAAAGAATTGCCGAAAGAGCTTATGGAAGAAATCGAAGAAGTAGATATTTTGTTTGTGCCGATTGGAGGAGACGGTGTTCTTGGGCCTGCGGAAGCATACGAACTTGCCGTTTCGCTTGAACCTAAACTTATCATTCCGATGCACTACGGAGATGTCGGAGCGAAAAACGCGCTCTCGGTATTCTTGAAAGAGGGCGGGGAAGATAAGCCGGAAAAACTGGAGAAACTCACTATCAAGAAAAAAGATTTGGATGGGAAAGAAGGAGATATCGCGCTCTTAATGCCAGCATCTTAACTTCACGGGTAAATGTTTGATTATCTAGAACGATTGCGTAACGAACCAGAATCTTATCGCAAGCGAACGGCGCTCGTAGTCGCGTTTTCTTTAACAGGAATTGTTTTCATTGGTTGGCTTATGGCGATGTCTGTTGGGTCATCGGTCGTATATGACCAAAAAACAGCTGCCGCCACATCCTCCCCGTTCGCGGCAGTCGGCGAAACCGTTAAAGTCGGTGCGGCGCTCGTCGGCAATTTTATAAAGACATTTCAGGAGTCAAAAAAGATAATTTTTGAAGCGGCATCGAGCACAGTGGCGAGCTCGACAGAGCAGTAAAAAGGGTTGTTTAAAGGGTTATTTCTGATATAATGTAACTATTATGGCGGATAAAAAAGAGGCTCCAATAGAGCCAAGAAAGGGCGTTTTGTCACGAAATATTACGACCGAAATGCGCGAATCGTATCTTGACTACGCGATGTCCGTCATCACGGCGCGCGCTCTACCCGATGTTCGCGACGGCTTAAAGCCGGTTCAGCGCCGCATTCTCTACACATGCCACGGGCTCGGCCTCTCTGCGAGCGCGCGTTTCCGCAAATCTGCCGGTATCGTCGGCGACGTCATGGGCAAATATCACCCGCACGGCGACGCCGCTATATACGACACGCTCGCAAAAATGGCGCAGGATTTTTCATATCGGTATCCGCTTATAATAGGTCAAGGCAACTTCGGCTGTTTTACAAAAGATACGAAAGTACGGCTTGCAGACGGAAGGAATCTTTCTTTTGGCGAATTGGTTGAGGAAGATGCTAAAGGAAAAAAGAATTACACATTCACCGTTGATTCGCGAGGCGAAATCAAAATTGCGCTTTTATCCAAACCGAGATTAACAATACGAAATGCACAGTTGGTCAAAGTCGTACTTGATAACGGCGAGGAAATACGGTGCACGCCAAACCATCGTTTTCTTCTAAAATCAGGAGAATATGTTGAAGCAAAAGATTTGAAAAAAGATGAATCGCTGATGCCGTTATACACGAAGTTGTCTGGAAAACAAGACAGTGATATTCCTGAGATGGAAGGATATGAGCTCGTCTACCAGCCGGCTCTGGACGAGTGGATTTTTGCGCACCACCTCTCTGATGAGTTCAATATCAGAGCGAAGAAATATGGTTTGTCAGACGGGCGAGTCAGGCACCATGTTGATTTCAATAAACTAAATAATAGTCCCGAAAACATAAAGCGGATGCAATGGCTTGAACATTGGAAGCTACACTCGAATCTTACGGCGTCACGACATAAAAACGACCCAGAATATGTCGGGAAACTAGCTAGAGGTAGGGAGATTTTTTGGAGCGAGCAAAAGAATCGCCAAAAATATTCGGAGCGTATGTCTGCGACAAATCGGGAAAATTGGCAGAAGGATGATTACAGACAGCGCATGTGTCAGTTTTTAAGCGATGTGAACAAGAAATTCATTGCCGAGCATCCGGAGAAACGTCAAGAACTTAGCAAGCGAGCCACCAAGACTTTGAAACGCCTGTGGCAAGACCCAGAGTATCAGAGGTTTATGCACGAAAAGATAATCAAGGGGAATAAGAACCATCTGACTAACAGAACAGGAAAGGTAAAGTTTGATGCGATCTGCTCATTCCTGCTTGAATCCGGAAAACCGCTTACAAAACCCAACTATGATGAAGCGCGGAAACTCGTGTATACGTACAAACGAGCGACATTGTGGGAGACCGGTTTGCAAAAATATTATGGAGGGGACACAAACACCGTTCTGGCGGAATTGAGAGGTAACCACCGCGTATCGAAAGTTGAAAGCTTGCGCCAGACAGAGGATGTCTACGATCTCACGGTTGAAGGTACGCACAACTTTTCTCTATCTGCTGGCGTATTTGTACACAACTCACTTGACGGGGATAGTCCGGCCGCAATGAGATATACGGAAGCAAAGATGTCGCGCCTCTCCGGCGAACTTTTGAAAGATTTGGAAAAAGAAACTGTTGACTGGCGTCCCAATTATGACGGGCGCCTCAAAGAGCCGGCGGTTCTTCCGTCGGTTGCGCCGAATCTTCTTTTAAACGGGACGCTTGGCATCGCGGTCGGCATGGCGACGAACATTCCTCCGCACAACCTTCGCGAGGTTACGGATGCCGGGATTCATCTCATTGACCATAAAGAAGCGACCACGGAGGACCTACTCCAATTTATAAAAGGTCCGGATTTTCCGACTGGCGGAATCGCGTACGGGCAAAAAGACATTAGCCACGCTTACGCGCACGGCAAGGGCGGCGTTGTTGTGCGCGGGGAGGCGGAGATAGTTGAAAATAAAGCCGGCGCGTATCAAATCGTCATTTCATCAATTCCGTATCGCGTAAACAAGGCCGACTTAATCATGAAGATTGCCGATCTCGTTCGCGAAAAGAAGCTTGAAGGCGTCAAAGCGCTCCGCGACGAATCAACCAAAGACATCCGCATTGTAATTGAACTCAAATCTGGCGGCCATCCGCAATCGGTTTTGAATTATATTTACAAACATACCCAGCTTGAGGAGGCATTTCATTTTAATGTGGTGGCGCTTGTGGACGGCGTACCGCAGACGCTTTCGCTTAAGTCGCTTCTGGAGAGCTTCGTGAAGCATCGCAGAGAAGTCGTCAAAAAACGCACCGAGTTTGATTTAAAGAAGGCCGAAGATCGCGAGCACATTCTTCTCGGGCTCAAAAAGGCGCTCGACCATATAGACGAAATCATCAAGCTTATAAAGAAGTCAAAGGACGTTGAAGACGCGAAGCAAGGACTCATGAAGACATTCAAGTTTTCCGAACGCCAAGCGCTTGCGATTCTAGATATGAAGCTCCAAAAGCTTGCCGGACTTGAGCGAAAAAAGGTTGAGGACGAGCTGAAATCGGTGCAGGAACTCATAAAAGAGCTGAAAGACATTCTCTCAAAGCCCGCGCGCATTCTTACGATTATAAAAAACGAGCTAAAAGAAATTGCGGAAAAATACGGCGATGACCGCCGAACGAAAATCGTCAAGCATGAGGTCAAGGAGTTTTCCATTGAAGACACGATTGCTGACGAAGGGAGCATGCTCGTGCTTACGGCCGGGGGCTATGTGAAGCGCACCGACCCTGATGAATATCGCAAACAGCGCAGAGGCGGAGTCGGCGTTGTTGATTTGGACACGAAAGAAGAAGATATGGTTTCAATGTTTTTGACCGCGACGACGCATTCTGACCTTCTGTTCTTTTCCGACAAAGGGAAAGCATACCAAATAAAAATGTATGAAATACTGGAGGGTCGGCGCGCGACAAAAGGCAAGTCAATTATGAACTATCTGTCGCTCACCGAGGGAGAAAAAATCACGTCAGTGCTTGCGATGCCGAAAAGCGCGAAGCAGGCGAATTTCTGCATTATGATGATAACCGCGCAAGGAACGGCGAAAAAAGTTGACGCGAAAAGTTTTCACGACGTGCGCCGCTCCGGGATTATCGCCATCAAGCTCGCGCCCAAAGACTCTCTGCAATCAGTTGCGTTTGTGGACAAGGGTGATTCGGTCATTGTCGCGACGTCAGCGGGGCAATCCATTCGATTTAAAGAATCTGATATTCGCGCGATGGGACGAGTGGCAGGCGGCGTGCGCGCGATTCGGCTTGGCAAAAACGATTCTGTTGTCGGGGCAGATGTGGTGAAAAAGGACGATGCGAAGGCGCTATTTTTCGTTGTGATGGCGAACGGCTACGGCAAGACGACGAGCTTGAAAGAATACAAGGTTCAGCATCGCGGCGGTTCCGGCATAAAGACGGCGAAAGTGAATTCAAAAACAGGCCAGC
>CAYJSB010000028.1:5993-7399 GCA_964372805.1 uncultured Candidatus Saccharibacteria bacterium
CAGCTTATCGCTTCAAAAGTGCTTTCCACGGAAACGGAAATTGTCGCAATTTCAAAGAAGAGCCAAGTGATTCGTGTTGATGCGAAAGAGATTCCGGAGCTGGGACGCCAGACGCAGGGCGTGCGCATCATGAAATTGCGTCCGGGCGACATGCTCGCGTCGGTTACGTGCCTTTAAATCGTGTAACGTGCGGCGTATAACCTGTAACGATGGAAATTGCACATGCGTTCCGTTTTTTCCGTTACAAGTTACACGTTTTGCGTTACAGGATTATGATTTATACACAATGGCGTTGTGGCTTGGCGAGGGTATAATAGAGAGCAAGCCGTGTGGCACATAACGAATGTTCGCAGACCCTAAAACAATAGTCAGACAATTTGACCTCCGAACAGGAATGCAGGTCGCCGATTTAGGCACCGGCTCGGGCTTTTACGCGCTTGAATCCGCCAGAATCGTTGGAAGCAAAGGCAAGGTGTATGCGATTGAAGTGCAGAAAGATTTGCTGGATAGGGTGAAAAACAACGCTTCGCGCGAGGGTTTGCACAATATTGAAGTGGTGTGGGGCGATATTGAGCAGGAGGGTGGAACGCGCTTGCGCGACGAATCGGTTGACCGCGCCATCGTTTCCAACACGCTTTTTCAGATAGAGGATAAGGAGCGTTTTATTCGGGAAGTGAAGCGAATCTTGCGTCACGACGGCAAGGTTTTCGTGATAGACTGGAGTGACAGCTCTGACGTTTCCGGTCCGAACCGCGCGCATATTGTGGGGAAGGCGGAGGCACAGGCGCTGTTTGAGAGGGAAGGTTTTGCGTTTGACCGCGAGATTTCCGCGGGCGCGCATCATTACGGGCTCATCATGACAAAAAAATGAAGAATATGAGCATTTTCCAGCTGGTGTTGTTAGGTGTTTTCGTGCTTCTTGCGATGGCCGGTCTCGTAGTGGTTGCGATTTATAGTAGCGGGGGTGTTGGGGGTTTACAACCGGTCAAGGTAAAAATATGGGGTACTTTTGACGATTCAATCATGAAGTCGGTAATAAAAGATGCCGGTTTTAATAATCAAACCTTACAAGTTTCTTATGACCAGAAATCCGAGAATACTTTTGACAGTGACCTTGCCGAAGCCATAGCGATCGGGCAGGGCCCAGATATTGTGTTGATAAGGCAAGACTTTTTGGTATCAAATCTCAAAAAGATATACCCAATTCCTTACGAACGCTATCCGATTCGTGATTTTAAGGATGCGTTTATAGAAGAAGGGGAATTATTTCTAAATGCCGATGGGGTATTGGGCGTGCCGTTTGCCATTGACCCGCTTGTTATGTTTTGGAATCGGGATTTATTTACGCAGAAAGGAATTGCCAATCCTCCGCGATATTGGGACGAACTCTATTCTGTGGCAAGCTC
>CAYJSB010000028.1:7499-9119 GCA_964372805.1 uncultured Candidatus Saccharibacteria bacterium
CGCTTAAATCAAAAAGTCCGAATCTCAATTTTGACGTTGCACTCTTCCCGCAAGTACGCAACCAAGCTTTGCAGAGCACATACGGTCGTTTGTATGCGTTGTCGGTTCTTTATAGCTCAAAAAGTATGGTAGGAGCGCTTCAAGTGGTTTTTGTCCTCACTTATTCCAATTCGATTAAGGAATTTAGTACCGCTAGCGGTCTTCCTTCAGTAAGAAGAGATGTAAAAATTAGCAAGCCGGATGACCCGTTCCAATCTGTATTTGTGCAATCGGCGTTCATTTCGCACGGATGGCTTGACCCAAAATACAACGAATCAAACGCTATATTCAGAGATATGGTTAATCCGGTTTTGGCCGGTTTCTCAACGCCGAAAGAAGTTATGTCAACGGCTGAACAACAATTGCGATATCTCATTCCACGATGATACTACCCAAACTATTCGCCATTCGCCATTCGCTAAACGCTCGTTTCGTGTCTGCAAGGTCAGTCCTTGATGTTTTCGCCCTGCTGGTTGTTTTTATGATTGTCTTTCTTCCGCTCGTATCTTTGGGCGCCGAGCCAGGGCAATTGGTGCCAGCGGATTGTAATACCACGATAGTAAATGGACGCTTCACAAATCCCTGCGGTTGGACGCACTTATTACAGCTTGCGCAGAATCTTTTGAATTTCATGGTCTATATTGCGGTTCCGATTGCGGCGATAGCTTTTGCTTACGCGGGGTGGTTATATCTCTCGGCGCGGGGGAATCCGGGGCAAATCACAAAAGCGCACGGCATTTTCATGAATGTTGCCATTGGCATCGTCATCGTGCTTGTAGCGTGGCTTGTTATTGACCAAATTATGGAAGCGTTGGTTAACCCGAATAGTTTTATTCGGGTGCTCACTGGAGCTTAGAAATGGGACAATCACACATTAAAAAAGCAATAGTTATTGTGTCAATGCTGGCCGCCGTCCTTGTGCCGTCTGTCGCGTCAGCTGTGACGTTCAGCTCCTTGGTTGCTGTTATTATAGCGATACTTGACACTAGCATCGTTCCTTTGCTTATTGGTATAGCGGTTTTCTTAACCGCATTTGGTATTTTCCGATATATTAGCGCCGGTGATGACCCAAAGAAACTTGCAGAAGCAGGCAAACTTATAATGTGGGGCGTTATTGGGGTTTTTGTCATGTTATCTATGTGGGGTTTCGTCAAAATTCTGATTAACACGGTATTTAGCCCCGCGAATACTGGTAGTTTTATAATTAATGACCAACTATGGAATATTCCTTCTGGATCTTGAATTGTCCACACCCGGCTTGTTTGTGGCGCCTTGTGTGGTATTCTTAAGTGCGTGTTATAAGTTAACAGGTCGTTTATTAGTTTATTAGTTTATTAGTTTATTAGTTTAATTATCGATGAAAAAATTAATTTTAGCGGGAGTAGCCCTGTTTTTGCCTTTGGTCTCTCTTGCCGACCATATTGCCGGCCATCCGGCGGTTACTGGTGTTACTAATCTGGCCACTCTTGCAGATGAGATTGCGAGACTAATGGGTTTGGTTTTTCCGATTCTACACGGTAGAGCGGGGAGAGTTAATAACTCGGGCATTTTCCAGATAGTGCTTAAACCAGGAGATGAGGA
>CAYJSB010000029.1:0-7088 GCA_964372805.1 uncultured Candidatus Saccharibacteria bacterium
CGCCTAATACCCCGTCAGCTTGCTGCGGGGATATGGACGAGCGGGGTTTTATTTTGCGCGGTATAAAAATTGTTATAACCCACCATACCAAAATTAAGGGACAAACATCCGGCAAAGCGCTTAGCCCATCAAAGGACGTGACTATTCGGCACGCGCGCTTCGCGAGTCGTACAAGACGCGAGTGATTATACAAAAGCAATTCCTAGTTTAATTTCAATTTTGGTGCTGGGTTGTTTGTTTCCACCATCGCAAGAACGATGAGGAAACAAACAAAAACGAGCACGGCTAGCTTGAGCCGTGCTCCCCACCCCTCTCGATTCGGATCACCCCCTTTCAGGAAGTTCGTTTTTGCCGTCCATTTGCACCGTTTCGATTCCTGTTAGGTTGATACATGTAGTCCACCTCCTTTCCATGGGACATATTTTCCAGGCCAGCCAAACCACGTCCGTTGCAATTATATAAACACCATTCATAATTTACAAATCAATTTGTTCATATCTTTCTTGTAGAAGACAAAAAATATTGGGGGAGGAAACTTGCGCTTCCTCCCCCGTGGCGATGGTTGCGTGTTTGCGTGATGCAACCTCTTACACGCACCTGCTGCATGCGATGGTTTCGCGAACACCAGCCGTCAATTTCAATCATGGTAACCCTCCTGGTTGTTGGTTACTTCCGACTGCAATGTAGTTTCCGAGCGGTTTAGCGCCAACCAAACCGCCGAGGAGAGAATGATACACCCGTTATAATTTATCGTCAATCCAGTCTAAGACGCAAGGTCTTCTGTGCTAAGTGTTATTTTCTCCCCCGGCTTTATTGCGCCTTTTATAATCCTGTCGGCGATTTTCTGTTCAACTACATCCTGAATCGCGCGGTTCATCGGACGAGCGCCGAACTTGGGGTCGGAACCGAACCGCATAAGGTAGTCAACGAGATCTTCGGTTATTTCGAGATCCATGCCGCGAGCGCGGATGCGCGAGCGGAATTTCTCAAGCATTAGTTTTGCAATATCGCGCAAACGTGCGGAATCTATCGGCTGGAACAACACCACGCCGTCAAAACGGTTCAAAAGTTCGGGCCTAAATATTCCCTGCCGAATTATCGCGTCAATAACTTCCTGTTTCTTTTCACCAAGATTTTCACCGCGCTGAATAAAGTCATATATTATATCGCTGCCGGCATTAGAAGTCGCGATTATTATCGTGTTTCGCGCGTTTACTTTTTTACCGCGCATATCGGCAAAAACGCCCTCATCAAGCACCTGCAAAAAGAGATCCGTAACTTCTCTTCCTGCTTTTTCAAATTCGTCCAAAAGGAGCACCCCGTACGGCTTTTCGCGCAGCATGGAAGACAAAACGCCCGGCGTATTCGAACCGAATGAACCTATGAGCTTCGGCAGTGCATCGCTTGCTTTGTATTCCGACATATCTAACCGCAAGATCCGATTCTCATCGCCGAAGAACGCCTGCGCAAGCGCCTTTGACGTTTCTGTCTTACCAACTCCTGTCGGACCCATAAAAAGGAACGAGCCAATAGGCCTATTCGGATTAGACACACCGGCGCGCGAACGTCTCATCGCATTCGCAATAGCGCTCACGGCTTCATCTTGTCCGACAACGCGCTCGTGCAAAACCTGTTCAAGATTTATAAGCTTGCTTTTTTCTTCCTCGCTTACAATCCCAGTCGGAATGCCGGTTTTTGCTTTCACAAATTCAAGAACATCTGCGCGCGAAAGAGTACGCTTTTTCTCTTTAGATGCTCTTCCAGAAAGTTCATACAGCAAATCGATAGCTTTGTTCGGCATAATTCCTTCCGTTACATATCGCTCCGCGCTCTCAGCTATAAGAGCTAACACCGGCTGTGGTACGACAACTCCTTGCTTGCTTTCAATCGTAGAGGCTTCCTCCTGCAAGACATGTAGCACATCGAGCGCTTCCCCTTCCTTTAAAATCACCGTCTCAAACTTCGCCATAATCGTACCATCTGATTCAATCCGCTCATGAAAAGGTCCTGCGCTTGAAAGGCAGACAAACTGTACAGCCGATCCGTCAAAATACGGCGATAGAAGCGAGACCGCGTTTGAACCAATCTGCTCCGCGTTTTGTATGAAAGCCGGAAAGTCCTCGATAACCAGAATTACGTTTCCGGCCGACTCGGCTTCATTTAGCATCTTCACGAACTCGCTCTCAAATTTTGTTTTTTCTCTTGCGTCCGAAATCAGTTTGATCGGGTCAAACACGTACAATTTCTTGTGCTCGAGCGCCGGAAACACTCCGCCTTCTTTCACAATTGAAGCAAATCCGTGCAAAACTTCCAATTTACTACCGCCGTCTTCACCTACAAGGAGAGCGTTTGCTTCTTTTGCTTTGGACAGCGCCGCCTCGAGCCGAGAAACATCATCTTGTATATATTTTGGCTTGGAAGAAATCGGCGGGAAATTTCCATTCGTCAAATCATATGCGTACCGACGCAGGCGAAAAGCGGTTCCATATGACCAATCCTTGCCGATTCCCTCAATCCGACCCAGACGGTCGCGCGACCACCAACGGAGATATTTCTTGTGCGAAAGCATATCGCGCGATACCCACTGCGCCGCCGCGAGAAAAGATTTCTCCTGCACCCCGTTTGCAAAAAGGAATTCCGCGAGCTCTTTATCTTGGCGGAAAACCGCAACAGCTAAATCAAGCACCCGTAAGGCATCTTGGCTTGCCGGAGTTATTAAAAACTGATCCGATGATACTCGATTCTTACGGTTCTGAAGGAATTGCTCCAATTCGCGCTGATTCAATCCGGCGCGCATTAGCATCAAATATCCGTACTGAAATCGCATAAAACTCCCCGTGATATCGGAACGATCTGCGCCGAAACAAAACATCGCAACTTCGTAGCTTACGCGCATCTGATTCGAAGGCAATCGTTCGGAAAGCGTAAGTACATGATCAAAGCCGCGAAAATAATACGAATTCACAAATGCGTGCAGTCCGACTAAAATCATCGTAAACGGCAAAGAGACAAAAAAGATTCCCTTTCCAATCATGGCAATTTCTACCGCTCCAGAAACCGACTCGGGAATCACAAGAGCCAAAAGCCACGCAAAAATAGCAAGCGCGTTTATCGAGAGTAATATCTTTATAAGCAAACTTCTCGCTCCGCGAGACAGGATTTTATCAAGCGCAATCGCCGGATAAAATGATATGACAGACCATTCTATTTCTTTATATGTCATGACTATGAAAGAACTGCTGCTATTCCGTTAAATAACGAAGCAACGATGAGGAGAGGCCACAATGCCCAAACTAGAAAAAACGTCGCACCCAACCAAAAGACAATAAGAACTGAAAACGACCCAAATAGAAGCATTACGAAACGTACAACGGCTCCGACAACGCGCATTATCGTATTTGTCACAACTGCTTCCGCTATATTTTCAAGATTGAAACCCTCTCCCTTACCCTCCTGAATGCGCTTCCATGGAGCAAAGAAAGTTTTTAAAAGGAGAGGAATGGAAAAGAAATTATAAAAAAACCAGAGAAAATTTGTCCACACGCGCACGATGTCGCCAAAAGCCGCGGTGTAGTGCCAGAAAATATAGCTTGGTAGTATCGCTAAGAAAGACATATGAATATATTGTACCAGTATTATGCCATATACGGAAAATTAATCCCTACTTATAAAAAACCTTATTCTCGAAGCGAAAATCAATATAAGAAATGGTTCTTAAAAACCCCGTACTCGACGAAGCAAACTCAGGATCCGTAAAAAGGGCCGCTATGTTTGCAAGTGTGTTTTCGAGACTTAGTGATCCGCTTATTAAAAGACGCACTCCTGAATCGAGAGCGACGGTGAAATCAGGAATTCCCGCGGTTCCATTTCCGATTGAAATCGATACCGGAAAAAGGTTAAGGTCGCGTAATGACTGCAGGAAGTATGAAAACTCCCGAAAGCGCTCTGGCGGAAATACGTGCCCTCCAATAGATGTTGAGGTCGAGATGGGGCCAATGAAGCGCAAATACACGCTCGATGAAAAATCTGGCGCTTGAAAAAATATAAACCCGTCTTTGTCGATGAAATAACAATGTTCTTTATCCATGCCGTCATCAGATGTGATCGGACACCACAAAGCATATGGATCTCTTTCATGAACAGAGACTGCGATACTCGAAAAAGAAAGTCTGTTTATAGCAACTTTATCGAGAGACGGAAACGCAGACGCAATACCGCTGGCAAGCTTGCGTTTAGCGTAAATTAGAGAATTCCGTTTTGGGAAAAGCGCGAGATAGTAACCAGATAGAACGTTTTCGACTCGTTTGGATATTTCTCGCGAGGACGCAAGCGTACTGCCTTGTACGGTAACATTTGAAATTAAAAGATCCGGCTTATTTGAAATGTATGCAAGCAAAGTAAAAAATGACAGCGCAAGCACAATCGAAAGCGACGAATACGCAAAAAACTTTTCGCGTTTCCGCTTAGCAAGCCGAGAGGGCCTCCGACGCTCATTCACAAACAGAGCGCGCATGGACTCAATTATTAATGCTTCAATGTAATGCGGTCTTTGCCAAGATACGGAACGAGAACCTTCGGAATATTCACCGAACCATCGGCCTGCTGATTATTCTCAATGATTGGAACAAGTATGCGCGGTGTCGCTAGAGCCGTGCTGTTCAAAGAATGCGCGAATCGAAGCTTGCCTTCCGCATCCTTATATCTGATGTTGAGCCTTCGAGTCTGAAAATCGTGGAAGTAAGAGCATGAATGCGTCTCGCGATATTTTTTCTCGGACGGCACCCATGCTTCGATATCGTATTTCTTCACTTGTCCAAGCCCGATATCGCCAGTGCAATTAATAACAACTCGATACGGCAGAGAAAGCGCCTGCATTAGCTCTTCCGCGTTTGCCAAAAGCTCCTCGTGATATTTCGCGCTCTCCTCGTGGCGCGCTTCGCAGAGAACTACCTGCTCGAATTTGTAAAACTCATGCACTCGCACAAGACCTTTTGTGTCCTTGCCATAACTCCCAGCTTCTCTGCGAAACGAATTCGAAAAACCTATAACTTTTTTGGGCATGTCGTCCAACTTAAGAGTCTGGTCGGCAAAATATGACATCGTCGCTACTTCCGCCGTGCCAGCTAGATATTCGTTGTCTTGCGTGTGATAGAGATCCTCTTCGCCTTGCGGAAGATATCCTGTGCCCAAAAGCGTCTCACGCCGAACCAATGATGGCACAATCATAGGAATAAATTTCTTCTCCTGAAAAAACTTTGTAGCGAACTGGCACAGAGCGAATACAAGAAGCGCCCCTTCATTCTTTAAAAAATACCCGCGAAACCCCGCAACCTCGGCACCCCGCGCAAAATCCGCCAAATCCAGTTTATCCATAAGCTCAACATGACTCTTCGGCTCAAAATCAAACGACGGTTTCTTTCCCAAAGTTTTTAGCTCTTTGTTCTCCGCGTCGCTATCTCCTTCCGGAACCGACATATCCGGAATGTTCGGGACTTCAAGCATAAGTTTCCTCCATCGTTTCATCACCTCATCAAGTTTTTCTTCCTCGGTTTGCAAACCATCCTTAAACGACTTCATCTTTGAAAGAAGCGCGTCACGCGCCGCGCCCTGCGCCATTTTCGCAATTTGTCCCGAAAATTCGTTTTGCTCCGCCCGTTTTTTCTCGACGCGAAGCAATAGGGCGCGGCGCTCGTCGTCCGCCTTAATGAGTTGATCAATATCAAACTTCACCCGCTTCTTTTTTGCGGCGAGATCGATAATTTCTTTATTTTCGCGGATGAATTTAATGTCGAGCAAGGGAATAGGGTTTAGCGTATATGGTATAGTATATAAGGAACTAAGAAATAAAAAAAGGGCATCTCATACGATAAAATGTCCCTTCTACACTAAGAAAAAGCTTTCAAAACATGTAAAACATGCTGTTTGGTAGCTGGAAGCTGTGACACATCCAATGTGGTTGGCCGATCTCCAAAGATCGCACGCCGTAATTCGACAATTCTCCTTCGAACAACTTCGGTGCGACCACCGACCCACATCTGATGGAAATATTCACAAAGTTCTTCGGGCTCCGTACGAGGAACAATTGCAACTCTCATAAGAAGTTCCTTTCCTGCTATTATATAAGCATATCTAAATGCAAAATGGAAACCGAAATACAAACACTTTCAAAGGCAGACTTTCCTCCGCTTCTTGCAGAAATTCCCGACGCACCGAAAAAGCTCTACTATATGGGCACCATTCCGGATTGGAATACGGGAAAGTTTCTCTGTGTCGTCGGCTCGCGCAAATATTCAAGCTACGGCAAAGAAGCGTGTGAACAACTTATCGGCGGGCTTGCGGGATATCCCGTAACAATCGTCTCGGGGCTCGCGCTCGGAATTGACTCCATTGCTCATAAATCTGCTCTTGCAGCGGGATTAAAAACGATCGCTATCCCCGGCTCGGGACTTGATTGGAACGTACTTTACCCCGCTTCACATATTCACCTTGCAAAAGAAATTATAAGGGCCGGCGGGTTATTGCTTTCGGAGTTTGAACCGAGTTTTCGCGCAACCCCCTATTCGTTTCCACAGAGAAATCGCATTATGGCCGGGCTCTCGCACGCGGTGCTCATTATTGAAGCAGAAAAGAAATCCGGCACGCTCATCACCTCGCGCCTCGCCGCCGACTACAACCGCGACGTGCTCACCATTCCCGGCTCAATTTTTTCAAGCGGTTCATCGGGACCGCACATGCTCATTCGGCTCGGCGCTACGCCCATAACAAGCTCTGTGGAGCTTTTGGACGCGCTTGGATTCAAACAAGAGGAAAACTCGAAGGTGCGGGACTATTCAAACTGTTCGCCTGCCGAAAAAATCCTGCTTGAACTTCTCGCCGAGCCAATGCCCCGCGATGAATTACTGCGCCTTTCAAAGCTTTCCGCAAGCGAAGCGAACGCAACCCTTTCCGTGCTTGAAATCAAAGGGCTCATCAAAGAATCCCTCGGCGAAATTCGACTGACATAACACCAGTAAAGATTACCGAGCGTCACCATCCTTTCCGTGCTTGAAATCAAAGGGCTCATCAAAGAATCCCTCGGCGAAATTCGA
>CAYJSB010000029.1:7188-8702 GCA_964372805.1 uncultured Candidatus Saccharibacteria bacterium
CTGACATAACACCAGTAAAGATTACCGAGCGTCACCATACACTGATTTCCTGCTATAGCAGGAAATCAGTGTATGGTGGGAAACTCAAGAGTGATAGGCTTGACTTCGCATACGATATCAGATAAATTAACTTTCGGAGATAACAACGGGCTGTCTTGGGAACACCTGTGTCGCAAGATGCAGGCAGACAGGTTCGACCCCTGTAGACCGGGCTGAAGTTAGGACCTGGAATGCGTAGTGTATGTGGGAGACGATACGTTGCTTTCGGGCAATGGGTAGTCTTTTGCAAAGAGCTCGCGGGATCTCTGTAGTTCTCATTGAGAGAACGTAAACCTGAGATGCTTGCGGTGAAATACTACCATCCTAGAATCTTAATGGATGCTTGCTCCACTGCGCGTTCGTGCCTCCACACGAACGCGCTTTTTCTTAACCTCATGCAGACCGCACGCGGACAAAATCCAGAAATGGTAAATTTGCTACTGAACTTGAAAAATCACCGGGGGTGTAGTACTATCTACGCAGAAGAAAGGAGAAATCCTGATGAAAAGATCGATTACTGAAAGAAACGTCCGAAAAATGAGCAAGGCAATTCGCGAAATTATGCTGATTGCCCGAAAACAGCCGAGCAGAGCAAAAGGGATTGTAGAACATATACCTTCTCATAGTCTTTTAAGGGGCATCAAAGAAATCACGCACTGGATTGATTTTGGAAACAAAAATCAACGCGAGACTGCATGCATCCTCTTAATGAAACTTGCCATAAGCATACTTGGCGACAGTCTATTCCCCGTGATCACACTGGATGACCACGAAAAAATAATTCGGAAATACTTCCTCTCCTAGGCGTCGAGGCCAAGTTTTCAAAGTGGATTCGTGACATATCACCAATCCGCTTTTTCTTTCCAAAATTGAGAAAACAAAACACACACTAATAATGTGATAGCATATTATTAGTGTGTACAGTGCTCATCACAATATCCGCGAAACTGCCTCTGCATTTGCTAAACTTTTCGTAATCATGTAATACTTACGCCTAATGAAACTTTTAATTGTTGAATCGCCGGCGAAATCAAAAACGATTTCGAAATATCTCGGCAACGAATACACGGTGAGAGCATCCGTCGGACACGTGCGCGACTTGCCGAAATCAAACAAGAACGCCATTGATGTGAAAGGCGGCTTTATCCCTCATTATGAAATCGTCAAGACGAAAGAAAAAGTGGTGAATGAAATCGCCGCCGCCGCCGCGAAAGCAAGTGCAATCATTCTTGCGACAGACCCCGACCGAGAGGGTGAAGCTATCGCGTGGCATCTAGCGGAAATCCTGCGTGAGAAAAAAATCAAAAAGCCCATAAGGCGAGCTGTCTATCACGAGATTACCAAAGAGGCCGTTACCGAGGCGCTTGCGCATCCGCGAGATATAGACCAAAACCTGCGCCGCGCCCAGGAGGCGCGGCGCGTGCTTGACCGGCTGGTCGGCTACGACCTCTCCGGTCTCATCTGGAATAATGTAC
>CAYJSB010000030.1:0-8400 GCA_964372805.1 uncultured Candidatus Saccharibacteria bacterium
GCTCTTGAGTGCTCCACGTATTCGCACTCAAGCTCCAGGTGTTCGCGCCTCAACCGTACCGGTTCAGTACACCCCGCCCTACTTTTACTTTCTAGTCTTTAGCGTCTCTAATAACTAAAAAACACCTTATGGTTGCTTTGTTACCACAGAACCTCAATGGTAAAAGTAGGGCGGGGTCTTTCGGGTCACAGATATCCGCCTGCTGGCGGATTCCGCGACCCCGCCTCGCGCCGTCGCGCTCCGGCTCTTGAGTGCTCCACGTATTCGCACTCAAGCTCCAGGCATTCGCACCTCAACCCTTTGTTGCCGTCGCTCGCTAGGCAATAAATCCCCGCCTACACTGATATTCTGCTATAGCAGAATATCAGTGTAGGCTTGTTTCTGAACCGTCCATTTTTTCACGCGCAAGGTTGTAAAAAGAATGTTGTAAAAAAGCGGCATCGCGACCAAGGGCCGCAATGCCGCACACATATCAGAAATTTAGCTCGGAGTGTTGCCAGTCGGGTCATGATATTTGGCCTCAAACACCTCGGAGGAAATCTTCATAGCCCATTTCTTTTTTGTTTTCGGGAATAACGCGGAGAATGCGGAATTCGCCTTCGGCGAATTCCGCATTTACTACTCTCACGCGCATATTTTTTCCGTTGCGTTCTTTTGTAAAGAAAACTCCAGGTGATGCGCGATAAGCTTTGAATAAGAGCCAGTTTTTGTACGAATCTCCGCCAAGCGATATCCGTGCGTTTTCTTTTGTGATTTTTTTCGTGAAAGTTGCCTCTGAATCATTCTGTTGTTTCGGTTGGATTTTCCCGGAAACCCAATCTGGCAGAATATCTGCAATTATCATGGCTCCCTCGCGCGCGAGCGAAAGTTCCGCTTCATCCGCGTCGGGAGGCCACGGCTTAAAAGATACGGGTTTTTGCGCGACTATCGGCCCATGATCCATTTTCTCGTCAATTTTAATTATGCTCACGCCCGTTTCGCGATCGTCCGCTGCTATTGCCGAACGTATTGGCGATGCTCCTCGATATTTTGGCAGAAGAGACGGGTGGATATTCAAAACGCCTTTTGACGGCAAATCAAGAACAGACTTGGGCAGAATTTTTCCGTAGGCAGCGACAATAAATAAATCGGCATTTGCAACTTGCAACTTTTGACTTGTAACCTGATCGAAGGCAGACGGTTGAAACACTTGAAACCCGTTCCTGATAGCCCATGTTTTTACCGGCGGTTCGGACACAGTGCGGCCTCGCCCTTTTGGTTTGTCGGTTTCCGTTACGACGAGTACAGGTAAAACGTCTCGGCCGCGAAGCGTTTCAAACGCTTGTACCGCGAATTCGGAAGTGCCGAAAAATACTAAGGTTGGCTTTGTCATGTCTCAATATGTTCGGGATGCACCTCGCGTATTTCTTTGGCCTTATCAATAAAAAGTTTTCCGTCGAGGTGATCCACTTCGTGTTGATAAACCTGAGCCATAAGTCCGGAGGCCCCTCTTTCAAAAGCAATTCCATTTTCGCCATAGGCGCGAATGGTCGCTTTTACGGAGCGCTTAACCTTCCCGTATAGCCAGCGCACAGAAAGGCATCCTTCCTCAAGCAGAGCTTTCTGTCTTGAAAGTTTGGTTATTGTGGGATTAATGAATACCAAGTGCCCGTATTCTTTGTCTTCAAGATTTTTTTGTTCTTCGCGGCGCTCATGCACGTCGTCTGACAAATCAAACACTTTCTCCGACACGACGAATAGGCGCAGATTCTCTCCGATTTGCGGAGCGGCTATAGCTACGCCGTCCGGCTGTTCGTCCAATACCTGTTTCATTGACGAGATGATTTTGGAAAGGCGCGTCGTACGAATATCCTTAATCGGCACCTCTTTTGAGGTTTCGCGCAATGTCGCGCTGTCTTTTTGCAGTATTGTAGTCATTGATGTTTATATTATACCGCCAATTTCAGATTAAATTTTCAGGGCTGACGTTTATTTCCGCTGACGGCGGAAGAGAGCGAAGTTGAGAAATTATTTCATCGTCAGGCCATTTTTCCGGAGGGACTTTCATTATTCCGGAAAGGCCGGCTTTTCCTTTGCCTTTTTTTACGAATGTCGGGAAAATGTTTAGCTCAACGGGCAGATTATTTGATAGCGTTTTCATCGTCTCTGTTATGCGTTCAGGATTGCCATAAAGCGAAATTTTTACAAGAACCGAAAATGGCGGATATAATAGCGCTTTGCGGATAGAGAGCTCGCTTTGATAGAATCCGCCCAAATTCCCGTCAATAGCCGCTCGTATAATTTCATGTTCTGGATTTCTGGTTTGGACCATGAAGTTGCGCAGCGCCATGCTTTTCAGTTTCAACAGCAAATACATAACGCGTTCGTTGATTCTGAAATCGGGAACCGAAAAAAGTTCATCTACCGAAGCCACTGCGACGAAACCTATAGGTTTTTTCAGGTAGGGAAGCGCGAGCTCGGTACCGATCATTATGCTTCCCGGCGACGAATAGAATGACTCCGATAGTTGGAGGGCTTCCTTTCTGTTTTTGGCCGATTCTCCGTCAAGCCGTATGACATTTAGGTTTTTGCCGAGAGATTTTACGGTCTCCTCTACGATTTCGGTTCCGGTTCCGAATGCGTTAAGCTTCCAACTTGTGCATTCTCGGCAGCGCAGAGTCGCGTCTTCGCGTTTCCCGCAATGATGGCAGAGGTAAAAACGACTTTGACTTGCAGATTTATGAAGAACCAATGGGCGCTCGCATCGCTTACAGACCAGAAGGGATCCGCAATCCCCGCACAGCGTACTTGGCGCAAGGCCCTTCCTTCCCGTAAAAATGAACAGGTGATCTGAAGCTGTTTTCGTTTCGAGTATCATTTTACGGAGTTCGTCGCTAATGATTTTTAATTTTCCGCGCAGGTCCGGTTTGTATGTGCGCATATCGATTAGCGCGGCGGATGCTTGGCTCATTACGCGCCATTTGGGAGTAATTAGCTCCTGATAGGATCCTTCCTCATATCGTTCAATCGTTTCGCTTGAAAGCAGAGTATCCCCGAGTACAAGCCGCAATTTTGCTTCGTTGGCGAGAGATCTCGCAAAGTAACGAAAATCAACGAATGGGCGCGCCATTTGCTTGTAGGCGGATGAATTTTCCCGCTCCAAAATAATAGTGCCGGTTCGGGCTGGCATAAGCGCCAGAAACCCGGGCGTAGTCACGACTATGAGAGGATGCGTTTCCTTGCCGATGCGTTCTATTGTTTTACTTAGCGCGCGGCCTGCAATATAACTGTTCAGCACGAGAGCGTAATCTTCAATACCTTTTGAGAGAGAGAGAGCGATTGTTTCAGAATCTTGTATCGTTGGTGTAAGTACCACCACGGATTCGTTTCTTCTAAATGCCTCGCGGACGAGCGAACGATATTGCACAAATCTTTCTTCGTCGTCGGCCTGCAGAATCGAGATTTCCGGAATAGAGGAGACGACAATTTCCGGCGCTTGGTAATTTTTATGTTTCCACAATGAAGATGGCACTACAGAGCCGAGCACCGCCCCGATTGGGGCAACATAATATCGCGCCGTTTTTTCGGCTGCCTTGACGCACGCGCTTAAGATTGGTTTATGCTGGAATACTTTGAGAACCTTTCGGAATCTTATGCCTGAAGTTTTTAACGCCGTTTTTTCTTCTGCCGCATCTTTTACATCGGTTACAATCGCTTCAATGTTCCGTAAACGGAGAGGCACAGAGACAACATCTCCCGCTGAAATTTCTTGGGACGTGAAATATGTCAGCGCGTCAGCATTAGAATTGCGCTTTATCGGAATTACGGTTATCAGTTTCATCCCGCAGTGAAATTTTGGCTTGATAAATACTTTATCGACTTTAAGAACACATTATGCATAGCGTTTACTTTAACAGAGACGAGATTTTTGAACCAGTTGCGACGCAACGAGCCAACATTCTACTACGGGATTCATGGTGTATGGAGCAAATAAAGCGTGTTTTGATCGAAGAGGTACAGCGAGCCGTTTTGAGTTACTGTAAAGGCGGGTTCGATTCCGGAATAGACTTGCTGGAAATTTTGTACCGGCTTACGGTCGAGTTCAAGCGCGTAAATCGCATTTCCGGTCGAAATTAAAACTACGTCGTTGCGATTCGGAAAAAATGCGAGATTTCGTATCGGCAGGTTTATTTTGAAAAATGATATTTCATTTTCGCAACTTTCGATACAGAACGAGGCGGGGAGAGTGCTGTCGCTAAGCCAGCGCGCTTCTAGTTTTTCTCCGGATTGCCACACTGTTACCGTGCCGTCATGAGAGATGAGATCGTTCGGCGTTTTGGACGGCAGATTATTTTTTATGAGCGCCACGAGAGCGTCGTATTCGGGGTTATCGCCGAGGATTATTTCGGTTTCCGGATTTTCTTTGAAGAAAAAAGGATTCAGTTCCGCGATTTCTTTCTCTTCGAGTTCCACTGTTTTTAACCATGGCCAATAGCCTTCGCGCGAGATAAGTATCGTGTGAGTGCCTGTCAATAGCGAAAGCAGGCCGTGCGGTGAAAATGTCGGCGTTTTTTTCTTACCATCTGCATATACTTTGAAATTCTCGTCGATGCCTGTTATCAGAAAGGTTCCTTTTTTCTTAAAGAAATCTAGCGGCGAATTTATGACTTCAAACAGGACAAGGAGTGCGACGAGTACGACAAGAAGTGAAGCAATTTGTAAGACATGTTTTGTTCGGTTCTCCATCGGTTGGTTTTGTTAAAGCTCTCGTAAGATTCGTATTCGCGCTCCAAGCTCGTTTAGTCGGCGAACGAGGTCTTCGTAACCTCGATTAATGGAATATATGTTTCTAAGTATTGAAGTCCCTTTTGCGCCAAGCATGGCAATAAGTATAATCGCCGCGGGTCGCAATGCCGGCGGACAGATTATTTCGCTCGGCTTTAATATTGACGGGCCGTTGATATAAACCCTGTGCGGGTCGGCTAGGATAACATCGGCTCCAAGACGATCAAGATCTTTGTAATATATAGCCCGATTTTCGTATACCCAATCGTGGATAAATGTTTGCCCCGTCGCCTGCGTTGCGATAACGGCAAAGAATGGAAGATTGTCGATATTTAATCCGGGGTACGGCCGCGCGTATATTTTTTCTTCGAGAGCGTGAAGTTTCGACGGAAGCGCCGTTATGTCAATTAGATCGGTTTTCCCGTTTCGAGCTTTGTACCTGTTGCTTAAGCGATATTTAAAACCCATCTTTTTGAGTTTCAGTAATTCAAGTTCAAGGAAATCAATCGGGCAGCGCTTTACCGTAAGTTTGGATTTTGTGACGATAGCAGCGGCAAGCATAAACATCACTTCGATCGGATCCTCGCTAATTTCATAGCTTACATTAAGATGCATATCCGGTACCCCTTGAACTGTGAGTGTCGTAGTTCCGATGCCATCGATTCTAACTCCGAGTTTCTGAAGAAAGAAGCACAAATCCTGAATCTGATAGTTCGCGGACGCATATTTTATGATAGTGGCGCCATGAAGGCGAGCCGCCGCCATAAGCGCATTTTCAGTTACTGTATCTCCCGACTCATAAAGCACTATTTCTCGTTTTGTCGGTTTTTTAACGACAACCTCATAATTTTCGTGCGTTGCATCGATGTGAATTCCGAGATTTTCCAGCGCGTAAAAATGCGGCCGCACGGTTCGACGGCCGAGCTTACATCCGCCGGAGTGGGGAAGCGTAAAACTCTTTTCGAAATGCGACAGGGGGCCGATGAACATGATAACGCTCCGTGTTTTTTCGGCCGATACGCGATTGATTGCTGATAGACTGAATTTCTTAGGAGGTTTAATGATCAGGGAATTTTGTTCCCAGCGAATGGTTACGCCTATACTTTCCATAACTTCAATCATTCGATACGCCTCTTCTATTCTCGGGACGCCGACAAGTGTTGTCTGCCCGCGGTTTAAGAGTGATGCGCATAAAAGCCCTACAGCCGCGTTTTTCGAGGTTTTGGTGATAATGGAACCGGAAAGCTTGCGCCCTCCCTCAATCTGCAGATTAATAGCGCCTGTGCCGACTTGTATTACATCTTTTCCAAGAATGCTTGATATACGCGAAAGAAGTCGGGTGCTTATATTTTGCAGACCGCTTTCAATTCGCGCTACCGCGCTCTGCGTTGTTGCAAGCCGTTTTGCAAATTCTTTCTGTGTAATGTCGCGTTCTTCTCGTGCGCTTTTAATCAGCGTTCCAAGGGACGACAACTGCCTGTTATTTGCGGGTTTGATTGGCATATAGTAGTCGAGTATAGCATATGTGCTATATGTAAAGCAATTGAATTATGAATAAGGAGTTAGGAATTATGGCTAGAAATAGCTTGTGGCTAAGGGCTTATAGCTTTGAGCTTTAATCTGCACGCAGAATTCCCCGCGGCTTGCCGCGGGGATATGGACGAGCGGGGTTTTATGGAAAGAGGGAAAAGAAGAAATCAATTTCATACGATATATCGTATGAGAATTTTTCAAGCACAAGAGGCCTTTGACTATATGCCCTAAACCCTATACGCTATACCATGTATGATGGCATTTTTCTCAAAAAAGCTTGGCATTGATTTGGGAACGGCGAATACGCTTGTATTCGTGCCGGGCAAAGGCGTGGTATTGAACGAGCCGTCGGTTGTCGCGATGTCAGAGCCGGGGCGCAAGATTCTTGCCGTTGGGTTTGAAGCAAAAAAGATGGTTGGGAAAACGCCCGAGAGCATCATTGCGTATAGGCCAATGAAAGATGGGGTAATTGCAGATTACCGAGTAACCGAAGCGATGCTACGCCATTTTATACAGAAAGCCCTTGGAAAATGGAACATTTGGAGGCCCGATGTGATGTTGTCCGTTCCTGCCGGCATAAGTTCTACAGAACGCCGTGCCGTTATCGAAGCCGCGATAAAAGCCGGCGCAAAAAACGCGTATGTTGTAAAAGAGCCAATTCTTGCCGCAATCGGCGCGGGCATCCCAATTTATGAACCTATAGGACACATGGTGGTAGATATTGGAGGAGGAACGACCGACATCGCGGTCATTTCGCTCGGAGGAATTGTGTCATCTATGTCTGTGAAGTGCGCGGGTAATCGAATCGATAGCGCTATTGCGGATTATGTAAAGAAAATTTACAACCTCGCTATCGGCGACAAGACGGCTGAAGACGTGAAAATCGGCATAGGTTCTGCCATTCCGATTGAAGAAGAATTGTCCATGAATATCAAAGGAAGAGATTTTATAACGGGGCTTCCGAGGACGGCACTGCTTAAAACAAACGAAATCGTAAAGGCTATCAGCAGGGAATTGCGCGAGATGTTGAAAGCGATTAAGGACGTATTGCAGGAGACTCCGCCGGAGCTTTCGGCAGACATTATCGATAAGGGAATCATAATGACGGGCGGTACGTCGCAGTTGCGCAATTTTCCGGAGCTTGTATATCGCAGAACAGGAGTTCCGGCAAAACTTGCCAAAGACCCTCTCTTTTGCGTCGCGCGCGGTACTGGCATCGCGCTAGACCACTTGGAAGTCTACAAAAAATCTGTTATCACGAAACGATAGTCGCTTTAAGTTTACGAATCCCAAATATAGCCACATTGACTGGAATGCTATAACCGAGCGCTAACTTTTTGTGAAAAGTTAGCGCTCGGGTATACTTATTTCAATGCTAAAACCCGAACAAATCTGGCATGGAAATGGAAAGGGCGCGGTGGAGTTTCATCACGCCTATGGCCTTGCGGGACCCCGTGAAGAAGTGCTCGCGGACGTTTTGCATTTTCTCGAAAAAACTCTGCGTATGCCCGTGCGGGGCAATCCTGATGTATTGGTACGTCAGTTTGGCACGCTGAATGTAGACGAGAGTCGGCGCATCAAGGAATTGCAGATGCACAAAGCGCTTTCCGAAAGAAAAGTTCTTATTATTGTCTTCAATTCCGCGACAAGCGAAGCGCAGAACGCGCTTTTAAAAGTTCTCGAAGAGCCCGTTGAAAGGACTCATATATTTCTAATTGTTCCGCGTCTTGATGTATTTTTTCCGACTGTTCGCTCCCGCCTTTTTACCGCCGAATACGGAGCTGGTGTGACGGCTGAAGTCGCGGAGAAAGCAAAAGAATTTCTTGCAATGCCTGTCGGCAAACGACTTGATTTTGTGAAAAAGCTCGCGACTGAAGTTTCAGACGAAAAAATAGATAAGCAGTATATTTTTGACTTCGTGAATCAAATTGAGCGCGTGCTGTGGCGTGATGAGAAGAAACGCAAACAGAATGTAAGTGCGCTTGAGGAAATCGCGATTTGCAGGAAATACATACAAGATATATCGGCATCCATAAAGATGCTTTTGGAACATCTCGCGCTTGTATTGCCGACCGTAAGAATGTAAAATGCAAATATCAAAGT
>CAYJSB010000031.1:0-7043 GCA_964372805.1 uncultured Candidatus Saccharibacteria bacterium
CCTCGGGCTGCTCTCCTCCACGGGAAAACTCCCGTTTTCCCGACCCCCTTCCCTCATCCCGCATTCATCCCCGCAGCAGAGCTGCGGGGTATTCTGCGTTATGAATAAAAAACGCCCGACGCGAAGCGCGTCGGGCTGTGTGAAATAAAAGAAGGCAGAGGGATTGTCTCTGCCTTGCCGTATTCTCTTTAGTCTCGCCAGACCCTCGGTGCAAGGGAATTCGATCTGCGTATCTCTAGGATTAACTGACGATGAAGCAGCTATCTTTATCCGATACGCATTCGGAATGCAAGCAACATCCTACGAGCACAAAGATACCTAGTCCATTCGACGACCCCGGGCACATACCCGGCTTTGCGAGAGGAGCAAGTAGGGGCCAGACCACGAACGCCCCGCCCGATATTCCCGCTTCTATCAAAAACACGGCTCTTGTTCCAAGCATCGCCCTGAACAATCTTTTGAGAGGTTACCTCATATTTTCTTCAAAGTCAAAGTTCAATCTGTCTTTGTTGATGGTTCCACGTTATTCACCCGCCTAAGTTTGCTCCACAAAATTTTGGCGGGCAAGTGTTACACGCTTTGCGTATCCGCGTTTTTCCCTTATACTTACCGCATGATTAATCAACCATACGTTTTTATATTTATCGGCCGGTCGGGTTGCGGGAAAGGGACACAAGCATCCTTATTAATAGATTTTTTAAAGAAAAACGGTCAAAAGCGCGAGATTATCAATTTAGAAACGGGCAAAATTTATCGCGAATTCATCAATGGTTCAACATATACCCAGCAAATGTCGAAAACGATAAATGATCAGGGAGGGATTCAGCCGGAGTTTTTAACAATCGCGAGATGGGCGAATTTTTTTACTGAAGAAATGAAACCGGACGCGCATGTTGTGATGGACGGTACTCCGCGCAAGTACAGCGAAGCGTTTGCCCTTGATTCTGCGGTGAAATTTTACAACTGGACGAAACCGCACGTGATATACCAAAATATCACGAATGAGTGCGCAATGAAGCGGCTTCTCGCGCGTGGGAGAGCCGATGATACGCAAGAAGCAATCCGCAAACGGCTAAGCTGGTTTGATACGGACGTCGTTCGCGCGCTTTCATTCTATGAAGGCAACCCTGATTATTTTTATCATGACCTTGACGGCGAGCGTCCGATAGAGCAAATCCACAATATCTTGCTTCAGCGGCTCGGTTTGATTAAATGAGCTCTTTCAAAAGTATTTAATCCGCACGCAGAATTCCCCCAAGCTTGTCTACGGGGATGAATGCGGCGGAGGGAAGGGGGTTTATTAATATAGACCTCTTGTTTTCTTCTTTTCGCGTTTTTTCCGCGTCGGCCGCCCCGCGCACAATCTTTGTGCTACCATGAACATGACACGGGCGGCCGTGTCCGCGTAGATCCGCGGAGACGCGAAACACCACGAGAGTTAATAAAATATTATGGTGACTATAAAGTCCAAGAAAGAAATTGAATCTCTCCGAGAAGGCGGGAGGCGTTTAGCGCGCGTGCTTGACGAAATTGCTTTGGCGGTTCAGCCGGGAATTTCGGCCTTTAAGCTTGATGTGCTTGCGGAACGGCTTGTTCGGCGAGGTGGAGACATTCCTTCTTTTCTAAACTACAAACCTTATGGAGCCGAGAAACCGTATCCGTCGAGTCTTTGTGTTTCGGTAAACGATGAAGTTGTGCACGGGCCTCCTCTTGAAAGGAAGGTTCTCAAAGATGGAGATATTGTTTCGCTAGATATGGGGCTTGTGCATGACGGTCTCTTTGTTGATTCGGCAGTAACCGTTCCGGTTGGCGCTATCGACAAGACAGCGCAGAACTTGCTTGCGGTGACACGGGAGGCGCTCAAACGAGGAATACGCGAGGCGAGGGCGGGCAAATTCACTGGCGACATAGGGCACGCCGTTGAATCTTTTATAAAGCCGAAAGGACTCGGGATTGTTCGGGAACTTGCCGGACACGGAGTCGGATATGGCGTGCATGAAGATCCGTATGTTCCGAATTATGGAAAGCCGGGGAAGGGCGTTGAATTGAAATCGGGTATGGTTATTGCGGTTGAGCCGATGATAAACGAAGGGACGTCGAAAATCGTTTTGGATAAAGACGGTTTTACATTCCGCACGGCTGATGGCAAACGCAGCGCTCATTTCGAACATACGGTTTTGATAACAGACGGGGAACCGGAGATTTTAACAAAATAAAATAGCAGGCCTGGAAAATCTTTCCAAACCTGCTTTCTAGCACTCAACAACCACGTCAACGAGACCCCATCGAACTGCCTGTTTTGCGTTAAATGTTCCAGTTGCGCATGGGGCCATAATTTCAGTGAGCTTTCGTGGCGGGATACGCGTTCTTTCCAGGATTAGTGTTTCAACCTGGTTTTGGCGCCCACGGCTCTTTTCGAGAGTACTCTTCGGTACAGTTCCGTCTCCTAAGATGAGCGTCACCGGAACAACGAGCTCAACCGCATGCAAAAGCATCTTCCCGTCCTTTTTGATAGCCCGCGACTCGCAGCTTATAGCAAGTAGCGCAGCTGCTGAACCTGCCCGTCTTACGAAGCATGATGTATGGAACTTTTCGCGGGCAAGAAACTCAATAAGCTCAAACACCGCATCGTGGTCGCCTCCGCGGCTTGAAATGACAAAGGAAACTTCTTTGTCGCCTACACAAAGTGCGCCCCGTAACCGTTTCAGAATTTTCTTTACCTGAAACGGCTCCAACTCCCGTATTTGGACAGTTTGCATATTCCACCCCCTCCTTTCTTCGGTTGTGTATTGCGCACGTTGTGCTACAATACTTCTGGGGTAATAGTAAACAGATTATCCTATTTTGTCAAGTTATTTATTAATTTAAGCCAATATTATGCCAAAAAGAGTGGAACAGGGGGGACAAACAGAAGGTGCGTCAGAGAGAGAAGGAGAAGAGATCACGGTTGTTATCAAGGGTGTTGCGGAAAAATTTAGGAATAGGGCGGAGCTCATGCAGTGGTTAGAGAGAGAGCGCGGCGAACAGGAATAGATAAGATTTTGGAATAATGTAACATCTAACCAAAAACACCCGTTACAGGGTGTTTTTGGTTTTCTATATTGGGCGCTATAATAGTGTAATGGAACCCCGATACAAAGTTCCCGAGCAGACATTCAATTCTCCAGAAGAGGAGCTTGCGTTTTTGCGCGGGCAGGTGGCGGAGAAAGAACGCATGCTTGCCGAACAGGGCGCGGAAGTTCACCCTCATTATGCGGCAAAAGAGGTGATTGCATCGTATAAACAAGCGTCTGCAGAAAAGGTGTTATCACCATCAATGCGCGTTGGCGAATCGGAACTTGCGCGCTATCACGTTGAACTTTCTCCCGAACCGCACGACGCGCAAGTTGCGCAACTGGCGACGCTTGTCACAGAAAAGGGAATTAAGAACGTGCTTGCGCTTGCAGAGCGAATAAACAATCCGCACCTGACGGACGATTTTGAGCGTTTTCTCGTGCAATATATCAAGGCCGGATTTGAGGCAAAGACCGGAGGAAAAAATCCGCTTTATCGCGCGCTCCAAATGACCTTGTACGAAATCACGCTTCCCGAGCGCGACCCAAGCGCGCCTGAAAAGCCGCTAAAAGAGCTTTTGTCCGGTATGGAGCAGTTTTATTCCGGCATGATGTCTGTGCGCGACAAAGAAATCGTGGGGCCGAATTATTTTACTATTGAGCTTGCCGTTTCCAATCACAGCGAGGAATTCGTGTTCTATGCCGCCGTTCCGGATTCAAAGCGCAACCTTTTTGAAAAACATATCCGCGCCGTGTTCCATGACGCAAAAATCTCCGAACGCAGAGACGATTACAATATTTTCAATGAATCGGGGGCGTCTGTCGGCTCATACGCAAAACTTTCCACTAACCACGCATTCCCTATTCGAACTTACGACACTTTCGACCACGACCCACTCAACGCAATTTTGCACAGTTTTTCAAAGATAGACAAAGACGGAGAAGGCGCGGCTGTGCAGATTGTATTTCGGCCAGCCGATGAATCTCGAACGCGCCGTTATAAGGCGATTATCAGCGATCTCGCAAAAGGAAAGAAACTGAAAGAAGCATTGGATAAGCCGGAAACTATCGGCGAACATACATGGAGTTTTGCGAAAGAGATGGCTAAAGAACTGTTCACATCGTCAAAGTCTGCCGAGAAGGAAAAGGAAAAGAAAAAAGAAGAACCTCCCAAAGTTGACGAGATTTCAATGGAGCAGGTGAAACGCAAGAGCGAAAGTCCGGTTGCGGATGTGAATATACGCTTTATTGCGTCGTCCCGCAGTGAGCGCGAGGCGGCGGAAATTCTCTCGGATATGGAATCGGCTTTCAACCAGTTTGATAATCCGCACGGCAACAGCATAAGATTTGAACGCCTTGCCGGAAGCAGATTAAATGAACTTCTGCGCAATTTTTCATTCCGCTTGTGGCATGAGAAGCGCGTTGTGCCTCTTTCACTGCGCGAGCTGACTACGGTTTTCCACCTTCCATCGGCAGTTGTGCACGCGGCGCCGGAGCTTAAAGTCGCGAAAGCGGGCATGGCCGCGGCTCCGGTCGGGCTTCCCACGGCAGGGCTTGTGCTCGGCGTGAATCGCTACAGCGGGCGAGAGACGGGGATATTTATGCAAGCAGATGACCGCTTGCGCCATTTCTATGTTATAGGACAGACCGGTACCGGAAAGACGACGCTTCTTAAAAATATGATTGCGCAGGATATCGCAAACGGCGAAGGCGTGTGTTTCATTGACCCTCACGGCTCCGATGTGCAGGATTTGCTCGCGCTTATTCCGCCATCGCGCTATGAAGACGTCGTATATTTTGACCCGGGGGCCGTTGAGCGTCCGATGGGTCTCAATATGCTTGAATTCGACCAGCGGTTCCCAGAACAGAAAACATTTGTGGTCAATGAGATGCTTTCTATTTTCAATAAACTGTTCGATATGAAAGCAACCGGCGGTCCCATGTTTGAGCAGTACTTCAGAAACGCCGCTCTTTTAGTTCTTGAAGATCCGGAGTCGGGCACGACGCTTGTGGACCTTTCAAAAGTTCTTGCCGACAAAACATACCGCAGTGCCAAGCTCGCGAAGTGCAAGAATCCCATTATCGTCTCGTTTTGGCGCGAGGTGGCAGAAAAGGCGGGCGGGGAGGCGTCGCTCCAGAACATCGTTCCTTATATCACTTCAAAGTTTGACGGCTTCCTTTCAAACGACATTATGCGCCCCATCGTTGCGCAGGAAAAATCCGCGTTCAATTTCCGCGAGATTATGGATAACCGAAAAATTCTTCTCGTCAATCTTTCAAAAGGGCGGCTTGGCGATATCAACTCGGCGCTTTTGGGTCTTGTTCTTGTCGGCAAGATTCTTATGGCGGCTCTCTCTCGCGTTGATGCTCTTGGCAAAAATTTGCACCCGTTTTATCTTTACATCGATGAATTCCAGAATGTTACGACAGATTCCATCGCGGTTATTCTTTCCGAAGCGCGCAAGTACAAGCTTTCGCTCAATATCGCGCACCAGTTTATTAAGCAGCTTGACGAGAGAATCAAAGACGCGGTGTTCGGGAACGTCGGCTCAATCGCGACATTCCGCGTTGGCGCGGAAGACGCCGAATTTTTGGAGAAGCAGTATGCGCCGGTGTTTTCCGCGCGCGACATCATAAACCTTGATAACCGCAACGCATATATCAAATTTCAAGTAGACGGCAGGCCGACAAAACCGTTTAATATCGAAACCCTGCCTCCGCCGAAAGGAAATCCTTCGCAGATAGACAAAATCAAAGAACTTTCGTACCTGAAGTTTGGCCGTCCGCGTGCCGAAATTGAGGCAGAGGTGATGGGGAGGTACAAGAAGCCAGAAATCAGTCAAGTACCGGTAGAAGGTAGTAAGTAGAATAGTAAAAATATGCCCGACCGTTTTGATTCAGAATTTGGACAAGAGAAAGTTCCAAGCTTTGTTTTTCCGAAGTTTGAAAATGAAACAGGGGAAATTGAACGAGTCGCCAGAAAGTTTTCACCGGATGACCCGTTGTTATTTGTACATAAATTTTATGATAGGGCTCGCTTGGCACAACTTGTTGAATTAAGCGATGACGTTTGGAATAAACTTGATAATACCGATTCGACAGACATTACCTTAAATGATTGGACGATGGTCGCACATAATGCTGAAGAAGGACATGTCGAGCATCCTCGTCCTTGGCAATTAATGAAAGAGAAGTTAGAAACAGGAGGCGCCCTCGATGCTCCGATTATTGCTAAGATTGGTGACATATTTCATCTGGTAAGTGGTAATACTCGTCTGATGGTTTCTCGTGCGGCCGGTATACGCCCACGAGTTATTGTTGTTGATATGAATTGAAAAGGCAAGTATACTTATCAAATCTGCAAGTAAGAATTTTTAAACTTATGAAAAATGAAATGCCACAGTATAAAGCCATGAATGAAGAGTTAGATAGAAATCCGGAATTAAGGAAAGCTTGGCGGAAAAAAGCTTTTAAAGACTTTCTTGGAATAAACCTTAAGTAACTTGGAGACTTAGTCTAACCAATGGCAAGGTTCGACCTTGACATTGGGTAGTTTCTCCTTGACGTGGCATACGACCTTTGTATATACTTTAGACGTATGGCAAAGATACTGTTAAACATCAAAGTTGACCCTAAAACGAAACGAGAAGCGCAGAAGCTCGCGTCTGATTTAGGTTTGCCGCTGTCGGCACTGGTGAACGCGCAACTCAAACAGCTTGTGCGCGAGCGGAATGTTTCCTTTACCGCTCCGCTTCGCATGAGCCGCGCGCTTGAGAAAACACTTGCGAGAGTTGAATCTGATATGAGAAAAGGGCGCAACTTTTCTCCTCCGTTTCGATCTCCTAAAGAAATGGATCAATACTTGGATGCATGATACGAATCCTTCTTCACAAGCATTTTGTTAAGAAATATAAAAAGCTCAAACTTGCGGAGCGGAAGAAGTTTAAGGAGCGAAGGAATATTTTTATCGTCAATCCGTTTCATCCGCTA
>CAYJSB010000031.1:7053-8337 GCA_964372805.1 uncultured Candidatus Saccharibacteria bacterium
TCCGCTACTCCAGAATCATCCATTGCGTGGCGTATACAATGGGTATAGAAGTATCAGTATCACAGGGGATGTGCGGGTGGTGTATAAACAACTTGATGTAAATACTGCCGTGTTTGTTGAGGTTGGCACGCATAGTGAGCTGTATTCTTAAATGAGCTGCCCACGCGAAGAAATTGAGGCAGAGGTTGTGGGGAGGTATGCGAAACCAAAAGAATCTGTTGCAAGCATTACCAGCGTGCCGCCAAAGGTCTAACCTATTCATATGAATCTTGAACAGCCAAAAGAAGAATTACCTCACGAAAGAACAGCCGAGGAGTTGTGTTTGCACAACTTTATCCAGATTGAACTCATGAAGCGGTATGTAAAACTTGTTGCGCAGTCTCCAGTTGCGCCGTTTGTCATACCCCCAACACCGCCCCCTCCACCGAAATCGATCTAAAGGATGTGTTTCTTAATGTTTTGTGTTTTTAGTTTTTTTTGCTAGTATGTAGTTTCAATGAGTAAGAATCACCCCAAGCACGAACGAACACTTGTCGTTATCAAGCCCGATGGGGTGCAGAGGTCGCTTGTCGGCGAAATCATTAAGCGGTTTGAGAATGTTGGACTGAAAATGGTTGCCATGAAAATGCTCGTGCCGACCACCGATTTCATAGAGAAACACTACACGCTTGATCCGGAGTGGTGTCGAGTAACGGGCGAGAAAACAATCAATGGATATAAAGCAAAAGAACTGACTCCTCCGTCGGAGGATCCGCTTGAGATAACCGCCAAGATTTTGAAGAGCCTCAAAGTTTACATGACGTCAGGTCCTGTAGTGGCGATGGTGCTCGAAGGCGCGCACGCGGTTCCAATTGTCCGCAAGTTAGTTGGAGGAACGGAACCGCTAACGTCCGACGTCGGCACCATTCGCGGAGATTATGTTTTGGATTCATATCAGATGTCCGATAAAGACGGGCGCGGCATTCGTAATCTGATTCACGCCTCGGGTTCAGTAAAGGAAGCAAATGATGAAATTATGCACTGGTTCTCAAAGAAAGAACTGCTTGACTATAAGCTCTTTCAAGAGCAGGTGCTTTATGACGTAAACATGGACGGTAAATTGGAGTAAGTTTCCAAATTACAGGTTTAGAATCTCAATCGCGTTATATTTTTAAGCGGGTTTTGTCTTCCATTGCACTTTAATCTGCACGCAGAATTCCCCGCGGCTTGCCGCGGGGATGAATGCGGCGGAGGGAATGGGGTCGGGAAAACGGGAGTTTTCCCGTGGAGGAGAGCAGCCCGAGG
>CAYJSB010000032.1:0-8277 GCA_964372805.1 uncultured Candidatus Saccharibacteria bacterium
GCACAACAACAAAACGGCACAGATTGTTCCTGCGCCGTTTTTGTAGTATTTTATTACGTAGCCTTAACGCGCAGTTTGGTCTGCCTTCCCTTATCTATTTTTGGCAGTCGGATTATCAAAAGCCCGTGTTTTTCTACAGCCTCCGCTTCTTCTACTTCTATTTCTTGCGGGAGAACAATAGTTCGCGTAAATGTACCCCAATAAAGTTCTTTGAAAAAGAAATTATCTTCGGTTGCTTCATTGGCGGATTCTCGCGCGCCTTTGATAACAACCATGTCGCGTGTGATGGAAATATCTAAATCTTCCGGGCGGACGCCGGCAACCATCGTTTTGATGACGATGTCTTCTGGCGTCTGATACACATCAACCGCGAGCTGGCCCGCCTCGCCGCTTTCTTCCTGTTCTTCGAACCATTCCTTTTGTTCCGCGCTTATAACTTTCTGCGGCTTGATTTCTCTTTCCTCTTGATTATCAGAAACCGTTACCGTACCAGTAAGCCGTTCAAAAAAAGATCGTTTTCCTTTCGCCATGATGATATGTTTTTATTAATAATTATTTACGGGGTGGACTTTTTTAACTTTCTCAAAAAAGAGCAAGATACACACTGCTCCTATCCAAACAACCGACGACGCAATAAGTCCATTGCGACCGCCACTCATCATTATAGTTAAGTTGAAAGCGCCGTGCAACACGATAGCGAGGATAAGTCCCACAGCAAGATAACGCCTCTTGAAGATTTCCTTTTTATAGAATGCGAGAGCCATAGAAATGCCGATAGTTGAGGAGGCGATAATATGAAGCAGTGTAGCCCCGATAAAACGAAGATTTCCGGTAAGAATGCTTTGTATTGCGAGACCTTGCGCTATGGGGCTAAAGATGAAAAGCGTGTTTTCTACGGCCGCGAAACCGAGGGCAATCGTTACCATATAAATAACGCAGTCTATCGGCTCGTCGACTTCTTTTCTGCGAAGAATTATGAAATATGCGACGAGAAATTTTCCTAGCTCTTCGATGGCGGCCCACCATATTAGCTGTATGGTTACATCTGCGATATTTTCTACAACCAGCATTTCAAGCCAAAGCACTGGCACGACTGAAAGCATTCCGGCAAAAAAAGTCAGCGCCAGCAGTTTTTTAGGTTCTGGGTGTTTTCTGTCTTCTCGAATCCAAAAAAGAAGCCATAATAATGCTGGTATAATTCCTGCGAGCAATGCGATGATGAATTGTCCCGACATGGCTTTATTTTACTCGATTGGCCAGCCCCGTAGTGAAAGTTCGCATTTGCGCTTCGCGCAAGTAATGCGAGTAAAGTTTGTTGCTGCGGGGGGACCTAGCACTATTATAACAATTTCGTGATGGAAGGATATTACGATGCGAACTTCTACTAACAGGGCCAGCGTTCCACCATAAGCATCCGGCCGTTGTTTTGCTTTGACAACGACCAGATTTCTTCCGTAACGAACGGCATGAACGGGTGAAGCGCCTTGAGTAGTTTATTCAAGGTGTGCAGGAGGAACTGTTTTCGGGACAGCTTATCTTCGTCGGTTCCGTTTTGGAGTATCAATTTGCTTTCTTCAAGAACAACGTCGGCGAATGTATGCCACGCGTAGTGGTACAGTTTCTCCGCGGCAAGATAGAGCCGGTATTGTTCCATATCCTCGGTTACTTCGGACAACAACGCGTGTCGTTCAGTACGGAGTTTTTCGTCGCCCTGCGAATACGCTTTAAAATCCGCGTCAAACGTTACGCCAGCGGTATTTTCATACACGAAGCGGGATATATTCCAGAGCTTGTTCGCAAAATGCTTGTAAGTTTTGAGTTTGTCGTCAGACATTTTGCTATCATTGCCGGGGCCTGTACCGACAATAAGCGACATGCGCATCGCGTCTGCGCCATATCGAGCAATGATATCTATCGGGTCTATGTTGTGTCCGAGCGATTTACTGATTTTTTGCCCTTCCTTATTGCGCACAAGGCCGTGTAAGTAAACCGTTTTAAACGGAATATCGCCGAGAAGGTAAGTGCTCATTAGTATCATCCGCGCGACCCAGAAGAAAAGGATGTCATATCCGGTTTCAAGTATTGTTGTCGGGTGGTATGTTTTAAAATCGTCGGTTTCATCTGGCCAGCCAAGCGCTGAAAAAGTCCAAAGTCCTGATGAGAACCAAGTATCAAGTGTGTCCTCGTCTTGTGTCCACCCGTCGTTCGGCGGTGGGGTTACGTCGCAAAAGATTTTATCACCTTTATACCAGACCGGAATGCGGTGGCCGTACCAGATTTGCCGCGAAATGCACCAGTCATGGAGGTTTTCTATCCAGTGGTAGTATGATTTTTTGAAATGCTCCGGGACGATTTTTATCTGGCCATTTTTAACCGCCGCAAGCATCAGTTCTTTGAGTGTCACCTCCTGTCCTTTTTTTACGCCGTTTATTTTCTCGCTTTTATTTTTAAATTTGGCGCTGACGTTCACAAACCACTGCAGTTTGGGCAACGGCTCTATAATTCCGCCCGTGCGCTCTGCGGTTGCTACGTTATGTTCTATTTCCTCTTCTTTCTCTATTAATTTCTGCGAATGTAACCACGAAACAACGATTTCACGCGCTTCCGCGACCTTCTTTCCGTTAAGTTCCGGATTTTGCACGGCCATACGCGCGTGCTCATCAATGATAGGGATAAGCGGAAGGTGATTTTTCGACGCGATTTCCCAATCCACAGCGCTATGCGCCGGTGTTACGCCAAGCGCTCCAGTACCGAAAGCTGGGTCTACGGATTCGTCTCCGACAATTTTGATATGCAGACGGACGCCGCAAAACTCAAGGTCGTATTCTTTCCCGATAAATTTTTTGTATCGTTTATCGTCCGGATGCACCGCAACCGCAGTGTCGCCAACCTTCGTTTCGGGGCGTGTCGTGGCGATCTGGATAGGGAAGTCTTTTGTATACCTGAACGTATACAGTTTTGTTTTTGTCGGCTCATACACGATTTCATCATCGGAAATGGTCGTTTGTCCTTTGGGATCCCAATTGACAATACGGTGGCCTCTGTAAATCAGTCCATCGTCGTACATCCGCTTGAATGCTTCACGTACCGCAGTACTTCGTTTTTCGTCAAGCGTAAACGCTTCACGACTCCAGTCTATGGAGCACCCGGTTTTGCGGATTTGCTTGACGATTGTATCGTGGCTATTTTTCGCGAATGTTTCAATCCGTTTTAAGAGTTCCTCCCGCCCGAGATCGTAGCGGTTTCCCTTTTCTTCTTTATAGATAAGCTTTTCGACTTTGGATTGTGTCGCGATGGCGGCATGATCGGTGCCGGGAATCCAAAGCGCGCGCTTTCCGCTCATGCGAGCATATCGGGCCATAATATCTTCTATCACGAGCATGAACGCGCTACCGATATGGAGTCCGCCAGTTACGTTTGGTGGCGGTAAAACCATAGAAAACGTTGGCGCATCGGCTTTTATTACGCCTTCTCTAATACATATATCGGGATTGAAAAATCCGCTTTTTTCCCAAATAGCATATATCCGATCTTCGGTTTCTGATGGATCGTACGGCTTAAGAAGTTTTTCCGGCAGGCCCACGCTTTCCTTATTTTGGATTTCCTCTGGCATGTATAGTGAAAATAGTATCAGATTTTTTGCTTATTTTCAAAAAGAAAACCCCAGCTTCTCTTGTGAGAGGCCGGGGAAATTAGGAGCAGAGCACTCAGTGTCGTCGAACCGATGTTGGCGGCAGGCGTATCGTGTTTGAGACGCCAGCATTTTGTGCTTGAACCACTAAGCGATCGCAGAATGGCTGCGCATTGGGGCACAACTTAGTCCCAGCTACCAGTTGTTACACCGGATGTGCAGGGTTTACCATCAGTACCCGTAGTCGGGATGTCTCCCGTATGCCGTATCGCACGAAGAACTATGAATGCTCCACAAGCGCATATTTTACGCTTGTTATAAAAACTCTCAATATTGCCAGAGTTAGTATTTCATCGTCCCGTGAGCTTCGATTTGTTCAGGTGCTCTGGATATCGAACCTTGCGGGTCAATGAGTTGGTGGACGAAAGCGGCAATAGAAATCATAACAGCATTGTCGGTTGAAAGTGCGTGCGTTGGAAGCAAAAGATTGACGGACAATTCTTGCGAAAGTGCGCCTAACTGTTCGCGCAGATAACGATTGGCTATGACACCGCCTCCGACGATAAGAGTTTTCGCGCCAAATTGTTCCACAGCTTTTCTGGTTTTTGTAATTAATACTTCAATTGCGGCGTCTTCAAATTCACGCGCAACCGATGCCTTTTGTTCTTCATTGAGCGCTCCAAGTATTCTCGTTTTATACAAAACAGCAGTTTTAAGACCGGAAAAAGAGAATTCATAGTTGTCGCTTTTTAGCATTGGTCGCGGGAGGTTAACCACGCTTGGATAGTTATTTTTCCGTGCTCGTTGCGCAAGGCGTGAGATTTCCGGTCCTCCCGGATAGGGAAGTCCGAGAATTCTAGCAACTTTGTCAAATGCTTCGCCGACGGCATCGTCGCGTGTCTCGCCGATCACTTTATATGAAAGCCAAGCGTCCATAAGTACGAGTTGCGTATGTCCGCCGGATACCAAAAGTGCAATAATTGGAAATTGAAAGTTGGAAATTGAAAATTCTTTTCCGTTTAACAAAACGGAAAAGATGTGCCCCTCCATGTGATTTGTGGGGATAATCGGGATGTTCCACGCGAGCGAAAGCGCTTTTGCGAAATTGATACCGACCCATAGCGCTGGCTCAAGTCCTGGACCCGCCGTGACGGCGATAGCGTCAATCGGCGGTTTTTTTATTGTTGGTATAAATTCTAGAAACTGTTTCAATAATTCAGGTTCTCGTTCCAAGATAGACGACATCCTTACATTCTCAAGTATGTAAGGATGTTCTTTGGGGCGTGCCTCTTTTTGTATTTTTGCGTCCTCAAATAAGCTTTTGAAAAGCGGAATGAGATTTGTTGCGTGTTCGCGTTTTGCCATCATAGGGAATACCCCACCGTATTTTTTATGTGTTTCGATCTGCGAATGTATTGCTTCGGCCAGCAGTTTGAAGTGCGGATATTTCAAATCACCAGCGCACTCAAGCAACGCCAGTGCGGTTTCGTCACAACTTGTTTCTATGCCAAGAATAATCATGAGTAACTAGTGTTGAGCCGTCATCAATAGTTCAAGTGTGGCGAGTTCTTCCTTTGTGTTCGCGCCGAGGGCAGTGTGGGCGGGGATTACTACGTCGGCAATTTCGACGCCGGATTTAGTCGCGATGCCGACAAGGTCTGTTAAATAGAATTCGTTTTGATTGTTGTCGCTTCCTATCATATCAATGTGTTTCCAGAGCCACGCGCTATCGAAGCAGAAGTATGACGGATTTACCTCGGTAATCAGGAGTTCGTTATCGCTGGCGTCTTTATATTCTACAATGCGATTAATTCTCCCTCCTCCGTTTCGAACGATTCTTCCGTATCGATGAAATGTTCCACGCCACTCGCTAAAATCCGGCACAGAAACCGTTGTCATCGTAAGCGGGCTATTTTCGGAGAGGTGTTTTTCAGCGAGCAGATTGATTGTGTGCGCGTCCACGAACGGATGATCGCCGTATAGAACCATTACGTGTCCGCCATCTTTTTCTAAAAGAGATTTTGCGCATTTTACCGCGTGCCCAGTGCCTCTTTGCTCCTCTTGTTTTACAAATTGATATCCATGTCCCAGCGTATTTGCTACAAGATCGGCCTCATAGCCCACTATTATAACCGGCGTCTTTTTGAAGCCGACAGAAGTAACATGTTCAAGAAGATGAGAGATCATCGGTCTCCCGTGAAGCGGTATAAGGACTTTCGGCAATTCAGACTCCATTCTAGTGCCTTTGCCCGCGGCCAAGACGATAAGTTGAATATCGGCGTTTTTGTTTGCGATCATAATCAACGGATTGTAATAGATTGGAAGGAGTTTGCCAACAAGATTTATGTTGACATAACGTAGAGAATGTGATAATTTCTGGATCAGAAGTTTCTTGAAACGCTTTGTTTGAAACAAATTCTTATGAATAAAACTGCATTGCATAAAGTTCGTAACGGTTGCGCTGTTGCTCTGACTGGAGCCGTCCTGCGAAGTTTATGGAGGAGGCATATCGGATTATACGGATTCGACTGGCAACTTTTCTCGCAAACACATCCTTTGGGCACGATGCGTTTTTGAGATGGAGTCTATTCCTCCAAAGATAGTCATTAGCTTCACAAAGCATTGGCATGTATTTTACCCGGACGACGGACGCGGATTCTTGCGGTTGTTCGCCTACTTGCTTTTACAAGGCAAAATCTCACGCAAGGGCAGACCAGTTTGAGCTGTATCGCCACCGAGTTCGAGATTCGTATAGGTTACTACAGTTCATATATGGATGTGCAGCTGGGGTTTTATTTTCGCGTCTGCCGGAATTCCAAGGTGTGCTTCGGACACGGCAATGCTTAAAGTAGGAGAGTCCTACGTCCATCGCTGAAGGCGAAGGGTTTTTCGTCTCGGCAAAGCGGGGCTAGATAAGTCGGAACGCGCACAGTACTTTTTCATATTGATTTTCTCATGTAGTAGTCAGTCGGGGCGAAATCATCGGTAAGAATGGAGACGTCGTCAGAGACAGGTTTTTTCCATAAATTGGACAACCTCGCGCTGATTTCTTTGTTGCTGCTCGCAAGCGGTACACTATTGTCTGACTTTAGCGCTACAACAATTATATTTTGGCGTTCAAAACCATTTAGCTTCTTATTGACCTGAAATGCATATACGACTGGAAATATGTTTTTAATTGTCGCATATTCGGCGCGGAACAACCTCCCTTTATCGCCCACAAAAGATGAAATTATGTTGATAAATAATGCGCCGTTGTTACCCAAGGAATCATAAGTGTTCTGCATCGCTTCGGTTGTTGTAAGGTGAAAAGGAACTGAAGTGCCGGAATTAAATGCGTCGATAAAAATCACATCGTATTTATTCGTGTTTCGGTTCAAAAACATGCGCCCATCCTCGTGAAAAATCGAAAGGCGCGGATCGTCTTTCAGCCCAAAATATTTCCTCGCTAATGCAGTAGTGCCTGGGTCGATTTCAACCACATCCATTGTGGCTTCAGGGAAATTTTTCAAAAAATCACGCGGATAGGTATATGCCGAACCGCCGATCAGAAGTGAGGTCTTTACTTTTGGAACGAAATGTCCGACGAGTTGGTAATATTTTGCATATTCAAATAACAAATCGTCGGTGTCGTCGGTAAAAATACCGGCCTGTACTCCGTATGCGTCATTCATAAGATACCTAGTTGGTCTGCCGGTATTTTTGTCAACCCCCGATAATATCCATATTCTTGAGTATTCGGTGTCTGTATCAGCAATACGGTTCGGAAATTTGACAACAGACGCAAAAATCCACAGAGTAGCGGAAATTAATACGCACAAGAACAATAAAGATAAATTTCGAGTGTTGGATATATTCTTGCCGAATAATAACGCAGATGTTACAGAAAGAATTAACACAAGTACGAAGAGCGACTTTGTTGAGCCAACAAACGGAATCATATAGAAACCAGCGAAAAATGTGCCTACTATGCTTCCAAGCGTAGAAATCGCATACAAGTTACCGACTATTCTGCCGTTTCTTTCCAAATCATTTGTCGCAAGTTTGACCGCGTACGGCGAAACTATTCCAAGAAAAAAACTTGCTGGTGCGAATAAGACGAGCGAAAGTAATACGGATTTAGTTTCCATACCGAGCGGCATGATGGCGATTACAGACGAAAATATGTCTTTAGTAAGAACAGTCAGAAGTATGGCAAATGCGGAGATGAGGATGATAGTTGCCAATTGAGTGCGGCTTGGGTTGCGATCCGCAAGGCGCCCACCGACGTAATATCCGAAGCTTAAGCTCGCAAGAATTACTCCGATGAGACTCGTCCACACGTAAGTTGAAACGCCAATATACGGCGCGACAAGCCGAGAGCCGATAATCTCATACATCATAACCGCGGCTCCGCACAGAAAAACGGCGATGATGAGCATGTAGTCTTTAGGTTTTTGGTTTTGCAACATTTTGATATTTAAGTTCCGACAATGTTTCGATTGGCGTCTTTATTGTACCAAGTTAGAACCCATTTTCAAAACAAATGATGTTCCGCCAGAGGCGGACAGGCGCGCGCTCCGCGCGCCTGTCCGTCCGTAGCTTTGGGAATCGGGGACAGCCACCATTGTTTCGTAAATAGTGTGGTCTAGTTTAACATATGCCGA